>NZ_DATHFX010000467.1:0-12488 GCF_035317885.1 Pinirhizobacter sp. | reverse complement strand
CCACTTGGATCGGGGCGATCAGCCGGTGTTCTGCAGGCCCTGCGACACGCCGTTGACGCACGCTACCAGCGCCCAGAGCAGGTCGTCTTCCTTCGACCCCGCCTCGCGCCAGCGCCGGAGCAGGTCGACCTGGAGCACGCTCATGGGGTCGACATAGGGATTGCGCAGGCGGATGGATACCGCGAGCCTGGGTTCATCGTGCAACAAGCCCGGGGCACCGCGCAGTTTCAGTACCCATCGCAGCGTTCGCTCGAATTCGCTGCGAATCATGCCGAAGAAAGTATCGTGCAGGTCGCCGGATAATTTCGAGAATGCCTCGGCGATGTCGAGGTCCGCCTTGGCCAGCACCATCTCAACGTCCGCCAGCATGCTGCGGAAGAACGGCCAGTCGGCGGCCATCTGCTTGAGCGCCTCTTCCCCCTGCTTCGACGCCACCGCTTCCAGGCCTGCGCCAAGCCCATACCAACCGGTAAGCACGGCCCGGCATTGGGTCCAGGCGAATACCCAGGGGATGGCGCGCAAATCCTGCACGCCCTTCATGCTGCGGCGTCGCGACGGGCGCGAACCCAAGGTCATGTGCTCGATCACGTCGATCGGGGTGGCCGCGCGGAAGTATTCGACGAATCGCGGCGTCTCGACAAACTGGCGATAGGCCTCGCGGCTGCGTGCCGATACGTCGGCCATCACCGCGCGCCAGGTGGCTTCGCGCGGTTCCGCATCCCGGGGCCGCAGCGACGCCAGCAACACCGCGCCCACCGTCTGCTCGAGGTTGCGCACGGCAAGCGCGCGCACGCCGTACTTGCGATGGATCACTTCGCCCTGTTCGGTCACACGCAACACGCCGGCCACCGAGCCGCGCGGGGAGGACATCAGCGCATTGGTGATGCGCGAACCACCGCGGCTTGCCGAGCCGCCACGGCCATGAAAGAAGGAAACGACGATGCCTGCTTCCTGGGCCACCTCCATGAGCTCCACCTGGGCGCGCTGCAGACTCCAGCGCGACGCCACCGTGCCGCCATCCTTGCCGCTATCGGAATAACCCAGCATCACCCATTGACGATCGCCGCGACGGGCCAGGTGGGCCCGGTAGACCGGGTCTGCCAGCAGTGCGCGAAGCGTATCGGGGCCAGCGGCCAGGTCGTCGATGGTTTCGAAAAGGGGCGTCACATCCAGTGGCACACCGCCCTCCTCGAGCATGCCGCCCAGGCGCGCCAGCGCCAGTACCGCCAGCACGTCGGCGGCGCTGCGCGCCATGCTGATGATGTACAGGCCCGTGGCATCCACGCCGTAGCGTCCGCGTGCCTGGGCCAGCGTGGCAAACACGGCCTTGAGCGAACGGGCCGCATCATCGTCTTCCCCGGCGACGAAGCTGCGCTCGCCCGAGGCGTATGGACGCAGCAGCAACGTGCGCTTGCCGGCGTCGTAGCCGGCAAAACCGTTGTCGTCCAGGAGCGCGCAAAGCGCTTCGTCGTGCACGCTGGAGTCCTGCCGGACATCCAGCCTCGCCAGGTGGAAGCCGAACGTGCGCGCGCGCCACAGCACGCGCTGCACGGCATACGCGCCGGCATGGACACCGCCATGGCCAAGCAGGCTTTGCTCGACCAGGTCGATGTCGTCGACAAAGGCCTGGGGCGATTCATAGGCCTCGCCATCACCGTGCAATGTAGCCTGCAGGCGTGCCTGGACCAGGGTCAGGAACGACCGGTAGGGCATGTTCGCGTGGCGCGGGCGAATCGCCGCAGCGGCGGCGGGAAATTTCTCGCGATAGGCATCGAGCCGGCGCGCCAGTTTGCCGTCCACCTCGACCCTGCTATCGGTCTGGCTGAGCAGCCTCGCCAGCGCGCCGATGTCCTGGAAATAGCGCTCGAGCACATGCGTGCGTTGCGCGCTTAGCGAGGCTTCGATGGTATCGGCCCCCACGTTCGGGTTGCCGTCCATGTCACCGCCAACCCAGGTGGCAAAGCGGAGCAGGCGCGGCACCGGTGCCTGGTTGCCGTAGGCTTCGGCCAGCGCCTGGGCCATCGCCTCGTAGAGAGAGGGCAATACGCGATAGATCGGTTGCGCCAGGTAGAAACCGACATGGTCGAATTCATCCTGCACGCTTGGGCGCACCGGCGATGCCTCGGCGGTCTGCCAACCTGCCGAAAGCGCCATGAGGATGCGGGCGTCGTCATCGCGGCGCTCCTGCGGCGTGCGGGTGGGATCGAATTCCTCCACCAGTGCGCGGATGATCTCCTGCTCCTTTTCCAGCAGCGATCGACGCACGGCCTCGGTCGGATGGGCGGTGAACACCGGCTCGATGTCGACCCTGGCCAGCAACGCCATCAACTCGTCGAGCGATACGCCCTGCGCCTTCAGCTGGCCCAGCACCGCGGACAGCGACTCCGGCTGGGGCGATGCGCCCTCGCGCTGGTAATCGCGGCGACGGCGGATGCGATGCACGCGTTCGGCGGTGTTGACGGCCTGGAAATAGGTAGCGAAGGCCCGGGCCAGGGCCTCGGCCTGCCCGGCCGGCAAGCCCGTCAGCAGCTTGCCCAGCACCTCCACGCCCTGCCCGCTGCGCCGCCGGCCGATCGCCGCCGTGCGGACGTGTTCGACCTGGTCGAAGAAGGCTCTGCCCTCCTGCTCGGCCAGCATCTGGCCCACCAGGGTGCCCAGGCGGCGCACGTCCTCGCGCAGGGGCCCGTCGTGGGGCAGGAATTCGGGGTCGCGAGGGGTTTCCATGGGTCGAAGGCCTTGCACGCTGCAAAGCAGCAAGCATACCCAAACCATGTCATATATCCGTTCATACGGAAGTCGAGATATAATCGGACTTCCGTTTTGCCCGTCGAGGGGCGCTGCGACCTGGGCCGATCCGAACCGATCGCACCATGGCCAGGCTCGACGCGGCAGCTGCACAACGGCGCCCCCGTACCCAACCGGAGCTACGCCATGAACGCCGTCACCAAAGAATCCCCCAAGCACGACTACAACGTCCGTGACATCTCCCAGGCCGACCTCGGCCGCCGCCGCATCCGTATGGCGGAAGAGGAAATGCCGGGCCTGATGCAGATTCGCGCCCGCTACGCCAAGGAGAAGCCGCTCAAGGGCGTTCGCCTGTCGGGCTCGCTGCATGTGACCAAGGAAACGGCCGTGCTGGCCGAAACCCTGCGCGAACTGGGCGCCTCGGTGCGTTGGGCTTCGTGCAACATCTTCTCGACCCAGGACGACGTCGCCGCCGCGATGGCCGTTGGCGGCCTGCCGGTCTTTGCCTGGAAGGGCGAGACGCTCGAGGAATACTGGGACTGCACGCTCGACATGCTCACCCACCCGGGCGAGACCGGCCCGCAGCTGATCGTGGACGACGGTGGCGACGCCACCCTCCTGATCCACAAGGGCCTGGAACTGGAGAACGGTTCGGATTGGGTCAACAGCCCGGGCGCCAACCACGAAGAACAGGTCATCAAGGATCTCTTGAAGCGCGTCGCCAAGGAACGGCCGGGCTTCTGGAAGAAGGTCGCCGCCGAATGGCGCGGCGTCTCGGAAGAAACCACCACGGGCGTGCATCGCCTGTACCAGTTGGCCGAGGCCGGCCAGCTGCTGGTGCCGGCGATCAACGTCAACGATTCGGTGACCAAGTCGAAGTTCGATAACCTCTACGGTTGCCGTGAGTCTCTGGCCGATGGCATCAAGCGCGCCACCGACCTGATGGTCGCCGGCAAGGTGGCCGTGGTCTGCGGTTATGGCGACGTCGGCAAGGGCTGCGCGCATTCCCTCAAGGGCTTTGGCGCCCGCGTGATCGTGACCGAGATCGACCCCATCAACGCCCTGCAGGCGGCGATGGAAGGCTTCCAGGTCACCATGATCGAAGAGACGCTCGGCACCGCCGACATCTACGTGACCACCACCGGCAACAAGGACATCATCACCTTCGAGCACATGTCGAAGATGAAGAACAACGCCTTGGTGTGCAACATCGGTCACTTCGACAACGAGATCCAGATCGATCGCCTGAACGGCGCCAAGGATGTCTCGCGCGAGACCATCAAGCCGCAGGTCGACCGCTATACTTTCGCCGGTGGCAATGCGATCTACATGCTGGCCGAAGGCCGCCTGGTGAACCTGGGCTGCGCCCATGGCCACCCGAGCTTCGTGATGTCCAACAGCTTCTCCAACCAGACGCTGGCCCAGATCGACCTGTGGACAAACAAGGACACCTACGAAAAGACGGTGTACCGCCTGCCCAAGAAGCTCGATGAAGAAGTAGCCCGCCTGCACCTTGAGCAGATCGGCGTGAAGCTGACCAAGCTCACCCAGGAACAGGCTGACTACATCGGCGTGCCGGTGGAAGGCCCCTACAAGCCGGACCACTACCGCTACTGATCGTCTGGACGTTCGCGTGAAAAAAGGCGACCTTCGGGTCGCCTTTTTTTGTATCGGCCAGTCATCTGGGGCCTATATACCATGGGCAGGCAAGCATTCGACACCGGATGGACGTCGTCCAGCCGCGTCTAGCGAAAACCAGCCATCACTTCCTTGCGCTGGTTGACCACCCGCCGATTGTCCTCGGTGTGCGGTGTACCAGTGACGGCGCCCTGGTAGGTGAGAAGCGGGCTGGACCAACGCAGTAGCGGCGGGCAGCGACGCCCGAAGGTGCAGGGATACGCCATCACCGTGCCCCAGTCACCCCGCGGATGCTGATAGCCATGACCGTAGGAATACGGGCCCTGGCCCTGGCGCCGTTCGTGGCTGGCCCCATAGTTGTGGCCAATTTCGTGGGTGAAGGTGTAGTTGCTCGTGCACGCCGCCTGGGTGACCGAGAACGCCTGGCTCTGGTTCACATTCAGCCACGCCACGCCACAGCTGAACCTCATGCCGTTGGGTTCATGGATCAGCAGGGTGACGAGGTCGGCCTTGTGCACTTCGCGCATTTGGTGAATTTGATCGATCGAGCCGTCGCGCGGATTCGTCAGGCGGTTGAGGTCGGTGCCCTGGTTACCCGATTCGGTATACGAAATGGCGAACGCCCTATCGGCGGCCAGTCGAACGCCACCATCGATATTGCTGTTGGTGAAGCCCATGTTCATCTGCGCGATCAGCAAGCGAGCCAGGCCTGTCTGGTCGGGATATTGCGCCGCCGCACGCCGCGCGAACAACACCAGGACGTCGGCGGTAGCGCCTTCAGCTGCCCGCGGCGTCGACGGCGTTTCGCCAAACGATGGCGCGCTTTCCATCAGGCGCAGGTCACCTTCGTCGTGCATGGGAAGCATCGAGGGATCCTGCGTGTACAGCACATGGCCACCGGTATGCAGCGGACGGATCTCGTACACCTTGCCGCCGTAACGGATGTCGCCGGTGAGCATGCTGCCGTTGCGCACAAGCAGGGCGTAGTTGTCGGTGCCGGCGGGTGCATCGGACCAGGACGCATCGGCATCCAGCCGCCCCTGCCAGACGAGCGAACCATCGGCGAAGGTTTCCGCCGCGGCGCGTTCGAAGGTGAGTTCGACACCCGGCTCGAGCGCCAACGAAATCGCCTGCGTACCGGCCTGAAGCACCGCGGTGTTGGCACTGGCCTGACGCAGGATCGTATTGGCCGGGTTCTGTGCGATCGCGGCAAGGCTGGTGTCGGCAGACGTCGCCAGCATCATGGCCGGTTGTGCGGACAGCAACGAAGGCGCCGCGGCGGTTGCAAGGCAGGGCGCGGCCAGGGCCGCTGCTAGCAAGCAGGGAAGACTGAGTCGGTTCATGGAGGGTCCTTCTGAAAGTTGCACCGCCCCGGGGACAGTGGCGCCCGTCGTGGACGCATGAAGGAGCTTCGACTTTCCCGGGCAGGGAATATGCCGGTGCGGCGCCCCATTTGGCGTGGGCGGCCCACGGAGTCCCGGTCGTGTCCCGATGTCGGCGCTGACGGCGAGGTGGGTGTTTTCGTCAGCTCCATCTTTTCATCTCAATACAAAGATATATACTGTTGCAACTCCCTTCACCGGACCGCCCATGGCCGCCCTCAGCTTCGAGTTCTTCCCTCCCAAGACCGATGAACAGCGCGGCCAGCTCGATACCGCCGCTGGCCGCCTGGCTGCGTACGATCCGGACTACGTCTCGGTAACCTTCGGTGCCGGCGGGTCGACCTTGAGCTACACCGATCTGACCGTGAGCCATCTGCGCGAGAAACACGGTTTCAGCGTGGCGCCGCACCTGAGCTGCATGGGCGGCACGAAGGCCGAGATCGCAGCATTGCTCGATGGCTACAAGGCCGGTGGCTGCAAGCGCATCGTGGCGCTGCGCGGCGACCTACCCTCGGGCATGGCAAGCCCGGGCGACTTCCGCTATGCCTCGGAACTGGTGTGCTTCATCCGCGAACATAGCGGTGACCATTTCCACATCGAGGTCGCAGCGTATCCGGAGACCCATCCCCAGGCCGATGACGCGCTGAAGGACCTGCGGCACTTCGGAGCGAAGGTAGCCTGCGGCGCCAACGGCGCGATCACCCAGTACTTCTTCAACGCCGACGCGTATTTCCGTTTCGTCGACGACGTGCGCAAGCTGGGCGTCACCATCCCCATCGTGCCCGGCATCATGCCGATCGCCAATTTCACCCAGCTGAGGCGCTTTTCCGAGGCCTGCGGTGCGGAAATCCCCCGCTGGCTGGTCAAGCGCATGCAGGCCCACGGCGACGACGCGGTTGCCACGCGGGAACTTGCGGCCGATGCGGTGGGCGAACTGTGCCAGCGTCTTCTCGACGGCGGCGCGCCGGGCCTACACTTCTATACGATCAACCGCGCCAAGGCCACCCAGGCGGTGCTGGCAAGGATCGGCATCCACGGCAAGGGATGACACGGGCCGCAACCGGTTAGGCTTGGCCGATGCGCCTTGCCTTCCTTGCCTTGCTTTTCCTCGCCCCGGCGGCGTTCGCCCAGGATGCGATCCATCGTTGTGTCGCCGCCAACGGGCAAGCAGTATTCACCGACCAGACTTGCCAGGCCCTCGATGCCCAGCCGGCGGCTCCCGCACCACAGCCTGGCACCGCGACCAACGTCGATCCAACGGCCACCTCGCTGGCGCCCACCTTGTGCGCCGCCGACCTCGATACGCTTCGTCAGGCCGTTGCCGACGCCTTCGCAGCCCGGGATGCCAACCGCCTGGGCGGCATCACCCTCTGGGAGGGCGGTCGTGAGGACGCCGTGGCCAACCTTCGCCAGTGGGCGGGCCTGGTGCGCCAGCCGCTACTGGCGGTGGAAGGCAACGAACACGACGGCCTGACGGTTCGCACGTCGGGCAGCGGCGGCAGCAACGAAGCCCATTTTGGCCTGCGCCGGCGCTCCGGCTGCCTCTGGCTCGCTCCCGGCTGATGAGGCCTCAGGCGACGCGTCGGTTAGAATGGGCAGTCTGATTGGAGAAGCCCATGTCGCAACAATACCCCGAGTGGATCTGGCAGAACGGTGCGATCAAGCCCTGGCCAGAGGCCACGGTGCACGTCATGGCGCATGCCCTGCACTACGGTTCGTCCGTGTTCGAAGGCATCCGCAGCTACGCCACGCCCGACGGCGCGGCGATCTTCCGGCTGACCGATCACTTAAAGCGCTTGTACATGTCGGCGAAGATCTACGACATCGTCATCCCCTACAGCATCGATGAACTCGCCGCCGCCTGCCGCGAGGTCGTCAAGAAGAACGGACTGGCGGCGGCGTACCTGCGACCGGTGGCCTTCCGCGGCCTGGGCGGCTTCGGCCTGTCCGCCGAGTGCCCCACCGACACCGCCGTGGCAGCCTGGCCGATGGGTCCCTATCTTGGGCCCGAGGCACTCAAGCAGGGCATCGACGCCTGCGTGTCGAGCTGGCAGCGCTTCGCGCCCAACACCATTCCCGCCGGTGCCAAGGCCGGTGGCAATTACCTTTCCGGCCAGTTGATCGCGCGCGAAGCACGTCGCCTGGGCTTCGGCGAAGGCATCGCACTGGCATCGTCCGGGCTCTTGAGCGAAGGCGCCGGCGAGAATCTCTTCCTGGTGTTCGACGGCGCGCTGCATACGACGCCTGCGAGTGCGTCCATCCTCACCGGCATCACCCGCCACACGCTGATGACGCTGGCGCGCGAGGAAGGCATCGATGTGATCGAGCGCGACCTGCCCCGCGAGTCCCTCTACATGGCCGACGAGATCCTCATGTGCGGCACGGCCGCGGAAGTCACCCCGATCCGTTCCGTGGATGGCAAGAAGGTGGGCTCGGGCGCCGCAGGCCCGATCACGCGCCTGTTGCAGGATCGCTTCTTCGGCCTGTTCGATGGCAGCACGGCCGATCGTTGGGGCTGGCTCGAACCGCTCTAGGCAAACGCCAGGCGGGCGGCGTGCAGGGCGATCTGCGCGTCCTCGCCGGTAGATACCACCGCCATATGGGTCGGGCCGATCCCGGCCCAGTGAAGGCCTTCGACGATGGCATCGCGCACGGCGTTGTCGTGTTCGCCGATACCGCCGGTGAACACCAGCAGGTCGATGCCGCCCATCGACGCTGCCATGGCCGCGATGCCCTTGCGCGCGGCATGCACGAACACATCGATGGCCAGTTGGGCCGCGGGCTCCTTCGATGCGTGCAGTTCGCGCATGTCGCTGGAAACACCCGACAACCCCTTCAGCCCCGACTCCCCGTTGATGCACGTGTCCAGTTCGTCTGCGGACCAGTCCTTTTCACGCATGAGCCATTCGATCACACCCGGATCGAGGTCGCCCGGGCGTGAGCCCATGACGATGCCGCCGGCGGGTGTCAGGCCCATGCTGGTATCCACTGATTGCCCATCGAGCACGGCGGTGACGCTCGCGCCGTTGCCCAAATGGGCAATCACCGTGCGCGCGGGCAGATCCGGCCCCAGTTCGCGGACGATCGACTCACACGACAGGCCATGAAACCCATAGCGTTCGATGCCTTCATCGCGAAGCGCACGCGGCAGCGGCAGGATGCGTGCTACCTCGGGCATGGTCGAATGGAAGGCGGTATCCAGGCAGGCGACGGCAGGCACGCCGGGAAACACCTCGCCGGCGCGACGGACGATCTTCAATGCCGCCGGCACGTGCAGCGGTGCAAAGGCCCTGGCCGCATCGAGCATCCGCAGCACTTCGCCATCGATGCGCCGATGTCCGCGCAGCTTGGGCCCGCCGTGCACGATGCGATGGCCGATGGCCTGCACTGGCGGTTGCATCTTGAGCACATAGGCGATGCGGTCGAGCGCGTCGCCGGGCGCATCGACATCGATGCCATGCACGCGGATGCCGCCATCGTGGGCGGTGTCGGCATCACCGGCGATGCGAACGTGGGCCGTGTCCGCATCGACGTCGAACAAGCCGAACTTCAAGGTCGACGAACCAACGTTCAGGGACAGCACCGTGGTCACTTGGCGCCCTTCCATTGCCAGTCGCGGATGCCGGGCATGTCCCGCCCGTGTTCGCTAACGTAAAGGCGATGCTTCTCGATGCCCGTCCAGTAATCATGGGCTGCGGCCTGGCGAAGGTGCTCGAACCGCGGAATGCGATTGATAGCATCAAGGGCAAGCTGGAACCGGTCGAGGTTGTTCAGCACCATCATGTCGAAGGCCGTGGTCGTGGTGCCTTCTTCCTTGTAACCGCGCACGTGGATGTTGTCGTGGTTGTGGCGGCGATAGGTGAGCTTGTGCACCACGCCGGGATAACCGTGGAAGGCGAAGATCACCGGCCTGTCACGGGAAAAGAGTTCGTCGAACTGGTCGTCGTCCATGCCGTGCGGGTGTTCTTCGTTGGGCTCGAGCGACATCAGGTCCACCACGTTGACCACACGGATGCGGATGTCCGGCGCGAAATCGCGCAACAGCATCACCGCCGCCAGGGTCTCCACGGTCGGCGCATCACCAGCGCAGGCCATCACCACGTCCGGATCGTCTTCGCCCTGTCCCGCCCACGACCAGATGCCCGCGCCAGCGGCGCAGTGGCGCACGGCTTCGTCCATGGCCAGCCACTGCCAGTCCGGTTGCTTGCCGGCGATGATCAGGTTCACGTACTGCCTGCTGCGCAGGCAATGATCGGCCACCGATAGCAGGCAATTGGCATCCGGAGGCAGGTATATCCGCACAACTTCCGACTTCTTGTTGGCCACGTGGTCGATGAAGCCCGGATCCTGGTGTGAGAATCCGTTGTGGTCCTGGTGCCATACGTGCGAGGTCAACAGGTAGTTGAGCGACGCGACCGGAGCACGCCACGCGATCGTGCGCGTGGTCTTGAGCCACTTCGCGTGCTGGTTGAACATCGAATCGATGATGTGGATGAAGGCCTCGTAGCACGAGAACAGGCCGTGCCTGCCGGTCAGCAGGTACCCCTCCAGCCAGCCCTGGCATTGATGCTCGCTCAGCACTTCCATCACCCGGCCGTCGGGAGAAAGGTTCTCATCCACTTCCTCGACCTCGGCCATCCATGCCTTGCCGCTGGCCTCGTATACGGCCTCCAGGCGGTTGGATGCGGTTTCGTCGGGACCGAAAAGACGGAAGTTGGCCGTAGCCATGTTCTTGCGCATCACCTCGCGCAGGAACTTGCCCAGCACGCGCGTGGCCTCGGCCTTGTGATCGCCCGGGGATTTCACTTCCTCGGCGAAGTCGCGGAAGTGCGGCATCTCCAGTGGCTTGAGCAACAAACCGCCATTGGCATGCGGATTGGCACCCATGCGACGGCGCCCCGTCGGCGCCAGGGCGGCAAGTTCATCGAGGAACTTGCCGTGCTCATCGAATAATTCTTCGTGCCGGTAACTACGCAGCCAGTCTTCCAGGATCTGCAAATGCCCGGGCTTGTCGAAGTCGGTAATCGGAACCTGGTGCGCACGCCAGGTGCCCTCCACCGGCTTGCCGTCGACGACCTTCGGGCCAGTCCAGCCCTTGGGCGTGCGGAACACGATCATCGGCCAGCGCGGGCGGGTGGTGTTGCCGCTTTGGCGCGCTTCCTTCTGGATACTGCGGATCCGGGCCATGCATGTATCGAGGGCAGCGGCCAGCGCCTGGTGCATCTTCATCGGCTCATGGCCTTCGACGAAGTGCGGCTCGTAGCCATAGCCGTGCATCAGGTCGGTGAGTTCATCCTTGCCGATGCGCGCGAGCAAGGTGGGGTTGGCGATCTTGAAGCCGTTCAGGTGCAGGATCGGAAGCACCGCGCCGTCGCGTGCCGGGTTCAAGAATTTGTTCGAATGCCAACTCGTGGCAAGCGCGCCGGTTTCCGCCTCGCCGTCGCCAACGATGCACGCCACCACCAGGTCCGGATTGTCGAAGGCCGCACCGAAGGCGTGCGACAGGGAATACCCAAGTTCCCCGCCCTCGTGGATCGATCCCGGCGTCTCCGGAGCCACGTGGCTCGGTACGCCATAGGGCCAGGAGAATTGCCGGAACAACTGCCGCATGCCATCACGATTGCGCTCGATGTGCGGATAGGTTTCGGTGTAGGAACCTTCAAGATAGGTGTGCGCGACCAGTCCCGGGCCGCCGTGGCCGGGCCCGATCACGTAAATCATGTCCACGTCCTGCTCGGTGATCAGCCGGTTCAGGTGCACGTAGATGAAATTGATGCCAGTGGTGGTGCCCCAGTGACCAAGCAGGCGGTGCTTGATGTCGCCGATTTCCAGGGGCCGCTCCAGCAAGGGATTGTCCCGAAGGTAGATCTGGCCGACGGTAAGGTAATTGGCCGCGCGCCAGTAGGCGTCCATCTTGCGCAAGAGGGATTTCGACAAGACATCGGCCATCGGGAGCTCCGGCTTCGTTGCGGTGGAGCGCCCATGCTGCGCCGCCAGATATTTCAGCCGCGTGAAGTCATTCCAGGGCGAGCCATGCCTCAAGTTCCTGCAACGCCGCCAGCAGGGCGCGGGACGACGACGGGACGTTCCCGGTGCGCGCTTCCTCTTCCACGGCGCGTGCGAGTTCCCGGAGGCGGGGAGCCCGGGCCCAGCCGAAGATACTGGCGTACTGATGGGCGATAGTCGCCACGGCGACCGCATCGGCCGAATCGATTGCATCGGCGATCGTGCTGCGGTCCCGGCCGGCCTGGGCCTTGAGCTGTGCGATGAACCCCGCCGCTTCTTCGCCCATGGCCCCGCGAAGATTCGCAACGATCGTAGCCGGCCCCTCCACGGCCACCTCCGTGCCTGGCGATGCCGATTCCGGGAGATAGCGCTCGAGCATGGATTTGAGTTCACCCAGGCGCAGCGGCTTGGTCACCACGCCATCGGCGCCCGCACGGCGGCAGCGCTCGATCAGTTCGGGTAGCGGACTGGCCGTCATCGCCAACATCGGCAAATTCCAGCCCGCCGCACGCACGCGGCGCATCAATTCAAAACCGTCCATGCCGGCCATGAAACAGTCGGTAAGCAGCAAGCCGTAGGCGGTTGAGCGCATGCATCGCAAAGCTTCCTCGCCGTCACTGGCCACGTCACAAGCGAAGCCCAGCATGCGCAGCTCCCGCACCAGAAGACGCTGGATCAGCGGCTGGTCGTCCACCACCATCACCAGCCGCCCTTCGC
>NZ_DATHFX010000466.1:0-4250 GCF_035317885.1 Pinirhizobacter sp. | reverse complement strand
ACCTGGTGAACGACGTTTCGCTGCGCGGCCTCATTCCCAACGAACTGGCCAAGGGCTTCGGCTTCCTGCAATCGAAGCCGCGCTCGGCACTGTCGCCGGTGTTCGTCACCCCGGATGAACTGGGCGATGCATGGCACGGCGACAAATTGCACTTGCCGATGCGTACTTCGATCAACGGACAATGGTTCGGCGACGCCGAGTGTGGCGTGGACATGCAATTCAGCTTCGCCCAGCTGGTAGCGCACGTGGCCAGGACACGGCCGTTGACGGCGGGCACGCTGGTGGGTTCGGGCACGATCGCCAACGAGGATACGTCCAGGGGCGCGTCGTGCCTGGCCGAACAACGCACCGTGGAAACCCTGCGTGACGGCAAGCCGAAAACGCCGTTCCTGAAGTTCGGGGATACGGTGCGGATCGAGGTGACCGACAAGGGCGGCAAGTCGATCTTCGGGGCGATCGAGCAGGTGATGGCCGCGCTTTAGGCTTACCAGCACCGGGGGTCAGAGTATTCACTCTGACCCCCAGCCTCTCCGATCGAATGATCGCTTACTGCCGCGCGTTACTTCGCGGCCATCAACGCCCGCGTCATGTCCAGCATGCGGTTGGAGAAGCCCCACTCGTTGTCGTACCACGAGAGCACCTTGACCAGCGTGCCGCCCATGACGCGCGTCTGCGTGGCGTCGTAGATCGACGAGTGCGGGTTGTGGTTGAAGTCGATCGACACCAGCGGCTTGGTGTTGGTGGTGAGGATGCCCTTCAGCGCGCCGTTGCCGGCCTCCGCGATAGCGGCATCGATCTCTTCTTTCGAAGTTTCGCGCTTGGCGACGAAGGTGAGGTCCACCACCGACACGTTGATGGTGGGCACGCGTATGGCGAAGCCGTCGAGCTTGCCGTTCAGTTCCGGCAGCACCAGGCCCACCGCGGCGGCGGCGCCGGTCTTGGCCGGGATCTGGCTGTGCGTGGCGCTACGGGCACGGCGCAGGTCCGAGTGGTACACATCGGTGAGAACCTGGTCGTTGGTGTAGGCATGGATGGTGGTCATCAGGCCGTGCACGATGCCGATCTTCTCGTGCAGCACCTTGGCCAGCGGCGCCAGGCCGTTGGTGGTGCACGATGCGTTGGAGATCCCCTGGTGCGCGGCGGTGAGCTTGTCGTGGTTCACGCCGTAGACGAAGGTGCCGTCCACGTCCTTGTCGCCCGGGGCCGAAATGATCACTTTCTTCGCGCCGCCGGCGATGTGCGCGCTGGCCTTGGCCTTGGAGGTGAAGAAGCCGGTGCTTTCCAGCACCACGTCCACTTCGTTCTCGCCCCAGGGGAGCTTGGAAGGATCACGTTCGGCGAACACCTTGATGCGGTCGCCGTTGACGATCAGGTCATTGCCGTCGACGGACACCTCGCCCGGGAAACGGCCATGCGCCGTGTCGTACTGGGTCAGGTGCGCGTTGGTCTCGGCATCGCCGAGGTCGTTCACTGCGACGATCTTGATGTCGTCGTAGTGGCCCGATTCATAGAGCGAGCGCAGGATGTTGCGACCGATGCGACCGTAACCGTTGATGGCGACCTTGATGGCCATAGGGCAGCGTCCTCTTGGGGTGCGTGGTGGTTCGGATGGGCTAAGACCTCCAATTTTAGCCGGAAACGGGCCCGGGCGATGTTGTGCCGTCTTAACGCCCATGCGCAGTGTCATCTGGCTGTGGCAGACTCCGCCGCCCAAGCCACCACGCAAGGCCTCCCATGCGCTCCACCCCTCTCCGCGGCGCCGTCGTCGCAGCTTCTTTCGCGCTTAGCCTGGCCGCGGCTCCCGCCGCCTTCGCCTGGGGGCAGGTCGGACACCGGATCGTGGCGAGCCTGGCGCAGCGCCAGCTCGACCCCAAGGCCCTGGCCGAGGTCAAGCGCCTGCTGGCCACAGAAAACGACAAGGACCTGGCCGATGTCGCCACCTGGCCCGACGAATTGCGCGATAACCCCGATACCAAGGAGCTGGGCAAGGCCACCTCCAAGCTGCACTACGTGGACTTCAACGACCCCACCTGCGTGTATTCGCCGCCCAAGTGCCCCGACGGCCAATGCGTGGTGGAGGGCATCGCCAAATACGTGGCCATCCTGGGCGATCACTCAAAGTCCGACACCGAACGCCGCGAGGCCCTGAGTTTCGTCGTGCATTTCGTCGGCGACGTGCACCAGCCGCTGCATGCGGGGTACCGCGACGACAAGGGCGGCAACGAGTTCCAGGTGCAGTTCCAGGGCAAGGGCTCGAACCTGCACAAAGTGTGGGACTCGGGCATGTTGTATACGCGCAACCTGCAGTGGCCGGCCTATGCGGACCTGCTTGCGGCGCAGGGCGCGGTGACCCTGCCCAAGCCGATGCCGCCGCTGGACAACCCCTATGCCCAGTGGGCGGAGGAGTCGTGCAAGATCAGCAAGGCGCCGGGCTTCTACCCCGACAAGCACGAGATCGACGACGCATACGTCGCCGTCGAGCGCCCCGTGGCCGAGCAACGCCTGCGCGAAGCGGGCAAGCGCCTGGCCGACGTGTTGAACAAGACACTGGACTAAGTGTGGTAATTTCCGACAAATGACCGAACCCCAAGTCCGCCGCACCAAGATCGTCGCCACCCTCGGCCCCGCCACCGATGTGCCCGGCATGCTCGAGCGCATCATCGAGGAGGGGGTGGACATCGTCCGCCTGAACCTTTCGCATGGTGCGCCGGATGATCACCGCGCCCGCGCCGCCGCCGTGCGTGCCGCGGCCGAGGCCGTCGGCCGCGAGGTGGGCATCCTGTGCGACCTGCAGGGCCCGAAGATCCGCATCGAGAAATTCGCCAACGGCCCGGTGGACCTCCTTCCGGGTGATCCGTTCGTGCTCGACTGCCGCCCGGGCGCGGCGTTGGGAAACGCCACGGGCGTCGGCGTCAGCTACTACGGCTTGCCGCAGGATGTCCATCCTGGCGATGTGCTGCTGCTCGATGACGGACTGGTCGGGCTTACCGTGAACGAGGTGGTCGGCACCGAAGTGCGTACCACGTGCCTCATCGGTGGCCGGCTTTCCGATCGCAAGGGGCTGAACCGCCAGGGCGGTGGCCTGAGCGTCGATGCACTGTCGGACAAGGACCGCAACGACATCAAGCTCTCGGCCGAGATCGGCTGCGACTTCCTGGCCATCTCCTTCGTTCGCAGCGCGCACGACATGGACGAGGCCCGCCGCCTGCTGCATGAGGCCGGCGGTTCCGCCGCCCTGGTGTCGAAGATCGAGCGCGCCGATGCCATTCCCGTGCTCGGCGAAATCATCGATGCCTCCGACGTGGTGATGGTGGCCCGCGGCGACCTGGGCGTGGAAATCGGCGACGCGGAACTCCCGGGCCTGCAGAAGAAGATCATTCGCGAGGCGGTGCAACGCAACCGCTCGGTGATCACCGCTACCCAGATGCTGCAGTCGATGGTGGTGGCACCCATCCCCACCCGTGCCGAAGTGCTCGATGTGGCCAATGCCGTGATCGACGGTACGGACGCCGTGATGCTTTCCCAGGAGAGCGCCGCCGGCGCGCATCCGGACAAGGCCGTGGCCGCCATGCGCCGCATCTGCCTGGGCGCCGAGCGTCAGTTCGAGCCCAACGACGCACTTTCCACCCAGACCACCCCGCTGGACCGCACCGACCAGGCCATCGCGCTGGCCGCCATGGTGCTGGCCGCCCGTATCGGCGCCCGCGCCATCATCGCGCTGACCGAATCGGGCGCCACGGCACAATGGTTGTCGCGTTACCGGTTCTCCGTGCCGATCTATGCCTTGTCGCCGTCGGGTCCGGCCCGCCGGCGGATGTTGATGCTGCGCGACGTGCAGCCGGTGGATTTCGCCGAGAACACGCTCGATCCGGCCCATACGGCGCGTGCCGCGTTGCAGCATCTATTCGCGCTGGGCAAGCTTGCCGAAGGCGACCGCGTGATCCTTACCCATGGCGACCACTCCGGCCGTGGCGGTGGCACGAACACGCTGAAATTGCTGGTGGTGGGTGCCGACGGGATCGCCGAGAGCCTCCGCGACCTTTAAAAATTGCGGCCCGGCGCTAGACTAGAGTCCCCAGTCCAGCGCCGAGGTCGCCATGTCCACCATGTTCCCCCGCCTCGCGTTATCCGCGTTCGTGGCACTCGCCGCCATGCCTGCCCTGGCGCAGGATGCGCAGCGCGTTTCGCCCGACCGCCTTCCCTCGTACTGGACGCTGGCCAGTACCTCGGTGGATGCCGACGTTCCCAAC
>NZ_DATHFX010000465.1:0-10735 GCF_035317885.1 Pinirhizobacter sp. | reverse complement strand
CGCGCATTGCGTATGAATCACCTGCCGGCAAGACCCCCGTGGAAATCATGGCGAACTACGAACAGGCACTCGAAGGCGCTGGATTCCATCCGTTTTTTGAATGCTCGCCAGCGACGCGGGACTGTGGTGGCTACGACTTCTCGCGCGACTACGCCAGCGACATATTGAATGCCGATGCCGAACACCGGGACGCCATGCTCGAGCTCCTGCAGTCGACGCACGGGGACGTGCGCTACTTCGGCGCGACATTGAAGCGCAATGGAAGCCAGGTTGACGTCGGGCTGATGGTCTCCGGCACCAACGCCGGTGTCGGCGTGCTGGTGACCATAGTCGAGAGCGGAGCGATGACTACCGGCCAGGTCACCGTCGACGCCGACGCCATGTCCAAAGGCCTCGCCGCCGAGGGCAAGATCGCCCTCTACGGCCTCACCTTCGACACCGACAGCGCCAAGCTCACCGCGGCGTCCGACCCCACGCTCAAGCAGATGAGCGACCTGCTACACAAGCAGCCGGGCCTCAAGGTGTATATCGTCGGCCACACCGACGATACCGGGGCACTGGCGCACAACCTTACCCTCAGCCAGCAGCGCGCCGAGTCCGTCGTCAAGGCACTGACAACCACCTACGGCATCGCCGCAAACCGCCTGTCGGCCAAGGGACTGGCGTCCTATGCACCGGTGGCCAGCAATCACTCCGACGCCGGCAAGGCCAAGAACCGGCGTGTGGAACTGGTAGAGCAATAAGCGTCAGGACGCCTGCTTGCGATAAAGCAGGTCGTGTCCCTCGCGACGGGCGATAAAGCCCGTCACATGGCCGGCGGCATCGCGCTGGATGATCCGCCGCGTGCGCGGCTGGCCCGGTGTGAACAACACGTCGCGCACCTCGGCGTCGAGCGCTTTCGCCGCCCCACCGTTGGTGGAGCTCTCCAATCCCCGTGGCGTGCGGGTGATCTTTACCGTGGCCGCCATACCGGCGCTGTACGTGCCTATGTACTGGTCAAGATCGGCCGCGGGCAAGGTGACGGCTGCCGGATCGTTCTGCACGGCAAGCGTCTGGCTCGCAATCATCTTCCAGCCGTCTTTCTTGTGCTGCCAGGTCTCGATCGACTTGAAGCTTGCATGGGTGACGATGCTGCCCATGGTGAAGCTGCCGTTGTCGGTAAAGCTGGTTACCGCGGTATCGCCTTGCAAGACGAAATTCCAGTCGCTCTGCACCAGTTCGTTGTGCCGGCCGGCAGGCGTCGGTTGCGTGCCGGCCAGGATCTCCGCGCGGCTGGACAGCTCGCCGTTCTCGTTCATGAAGACGACGCGATCATCCAGCAGTCGGCCGAGGGTGGCGGCATCGCCACTGGCCGAGGCATCGGAAAATTGCTGGGACAGGCGTTTGACCTCCGCTTCGGGGCTAGTTACCGACCAGGCCGAGGCAAAGGGGACGGCCAGCAACAGGAAGACGGCAGCGCGACGCATGCGGGCGATTCCAACAGGGCAAGTGGCGGCAGGATGCACCAGGGACCTTCGCTTGCCATCCCGTACCGATGGCAGGGTGCCGACCGGCAGGGTCGGTATCCGGGGTCAGAGTATTCACTCTGACCCCCATCCCGTACCCGCGCCACCCTTAGAACCCGCAGTCGGTGAGCCCGTGGTATATCGACCTGCCGCCGCGCGGCAACCGCGCGTCGATCGCGTCGCGGCCGGCCAGCGCCCGGTAGAACTCACCGATCGTGGTGCCAGGCACGATCGGTGACTTGCACTGCCAGATGCGTCCGTCGACCACCACCTTGCCTGAAGTCGGATCCACCTCCTGGTTGCTGCCAGCAAATGTCCAGATGCATTCGCCCATCACCCCATCGGCGAGGCGCACCGAGCATCGGTAACGCAAATGCTGGATATTGCTGTACTCGCCTTCGCAGAAGGTGTCGCCACAGATGTCATTGAAGCCCCTGGCCAGGCGACGCTCAAGGTCGTAGAAGGTGCTCCAGCCATCTTCATCGCCCGGGTAATCGATCGCATCGACATACACGGGTGCGGTTTGGGACGTGGTCGGCAACCCGACGGGTGTCGCGGCCGCCAGGGCCATGGCGGAAAGTGCGGTGAAAAGCATGGTGGAGCTCCGTGGTGGGGAGCTGTCATAAGGCCATGAGCATCGTGCCCGCCGTACCGGGCATCGCCGCCAACCCGCGTGGTCGCAGATCGATGCCTAATGCTTGCCTGCGCCCACGAACACGTCGGCGATATCCAGCGCCGTGCGATAAGGTTCCGGATCGTTGCGGCTGGTCAGCAGGACCACCGTGAAATGCCGCCGCGGATAACGAACGATCACGTTGCGGAAACCAATGGTTTCTCCCGAATGCCAGAGTGTCTCGCCGGTGATGCGCCAGCCGAAGCCGTACTCGATGGTGGGGTCGTCCGTCTTCGTCCACGGATGGAAGGCCAGCCGGCGGGATTCATCGCTCAGCAGTCGGTCGTCGTAGAGCGCAGCGTCCCATTTGGCCAGGTCGTCGATTGACGAATAGATGCCGCCGTCCCCAAGCACGGCACTGGTCATGCTCTGGTCGGTGCGCGTCCAGCGCCCGTCGATCAAGCTGTAGCCGAAAGCCCGGTTTGGCACGGGCGGTCCGCCCTGGACATACGCCAGCGTGTTGGTCATCCCTAGCGGAAGGAAAATCCGCTGTTTCAGGAACGACTGGAAACTCATGCCCGAGGCTTTCTCCACTACCAGCGAAAGCAACGAATAGCCGCCATTGCTGTAGCGATAGCTCGACCCCGGCGGAAAATAGGTGCGGCGCTCACCTTCCAGCAGCTTCAGTACGTCGGCATCACGCAGCGGCACCCGGGTATCGGGCGACATGATGTCCTCGTAGTCGATCAGCCCTCCGGTGTGTGTCAGCAGGTGCCGAATGGTGATGCCGTCAGCCGTCGGTGGCAGCGAAGGCAGCCACCGACGGATGGGATCATCCAGGCCCACCCGGCCGTCCT
The DNA here is from genome assembly GCF_035317885.1 of Pinirhizobacter sp. Classification (GTDB taxonomy): domain Bacteria; phylum Pseudomonadota; class Gammaproteobacteria; order Xanthomonadales; family Rhodanobacteraceae; genus Pinirhizobacter. The sequence goes on along the minus strand of NZ_DATHFX010000465.1, from coordinate 7,760 downwards.
GCGCCAGCAACAGGATGCTGGCCGCCGTGAATTGTTTGGTCACCGAAGCCAGGCGGTAGTTTGTAGCGGGTGCGGCAGGCGTACCAGTTTCCAGGTCTGCCAGGCCGTACCCCCGGCGGACCAGCGCTTTGCCGTCCTTGATCACCAGCAGCGAGGCGCCGGGCACCTTGCCCTGGTAGCGCTGCATCAACGCATCCACGGCGTCCATCTGGCGCAGTGGCGCGCTCGTGCAACCGCTCGCAAGCGTGGCGGCTAGACACACTACCCAGGTTGCTATGCGCATGCTCACTCCACCGGCGCGTCGTAGATCAGGTTCGGGGTGTGGTCGTCCTTCAGCGTGTAATGCCACCACTCAGGAGCGTAGTTCTCGAAGCCTGCCGCCGCCATCGCCTTGAGCAACCGCTGGCGGTTCGCATGTTGGGCAGGTGTGGCACCCGGCGCATCGGTATGCGCCAGCGGATCGAAGAAGTCGAAGTCGGTGCCCATGTCCAGGGGCGCGCAATCCTTGCCGCCATGACATTGCATCACGGTAAGATCCACCGTTGCCCCACGGCTGTGACCCGACACCGGGGCGATGTACTCGCCTAGCAGGGCCGACTTCGCCACGTTCGGGTAATGCACCGACCGGGTGGATTGATCGGGGTCCGAAGCCCAATGGACAAAGGCAGCCACGGCTCGCGCCGGTCGGTAGCAATCGAAGATCCGCAGGCGCATGTCCTGCTTTCTCAAGGCATGCTCCACGCGGGCCAGTGCCTCGGCCGCCGGCCGCAACAGGAAACACTTAGGTTTGCGGTAGCCGTTAACTACGGCGCCGGTGAAGTTGTCGGAGCCTGCGTAGTGGATCGCCTCGCCGATGTCGGGAACGAGGCTGCGGATATCTACCAGGCCCGCTTCAGAAGTGGTCCTGGCCTGCGAAAGCGCCGGTGGTGGTGGCGCAGCCCACGCTGGCGCGACAACGATCGCGAGCAACAGCAAGGGCATGACACGCTTGCTCGCCCTTCGCGCCGCCACTACCGCTACTGCCAGACGAGCCACGGGAGCCCTAATGTCGCACGCAATCGCCAATGCGCTTGAACGCCAGGTCTTCGAAATCGTTGCTGAAGTCGCCATCGGGGTCCACCTTGGTCAAATGCATCACGCTGTCGCTGCCGACATCGATCCAGGGCTCGACATCAGCCTCCGGGTGATGCCATTGCACCAGGTCGCGCTTGCCCACGCGCTCGAGGTGTCCTTCCATCATCGGTGAACGCGCCGAGACGAAGCCGACCTTGCCGTCGGGGAGGGGGCAGATGGACACCTCGCCAAACCAAGGGTCCTGCCAAGTTCCCAGGTAGGCGGCAGCGTCGCTCACCGGCACCGGCTTGCGGGAAGACGTATCCGGCACCCGCGATGCCTTTCCGGGCGCAGCAGCCGCCGCCTTCATCTGATCAGCGAAATAGCCGACGGTGCGCTGCTCTCCCGGAGCGGTGAACTGTTTCATCAGCGCCTCGGCCAGCGCATCGCGCGCGTCCTCGCCGCCACCGTTCATCAGGATCACGAATCCCGACTTCTCGTTGGGCAGCAGGCTTAGCGTGGAGTACATGCCCGCGAGCGTGCCGGTATGCGACACGCTCCACTGGCCATCCACGTCGGCCAGGCGCCAGCCGTATCCGTAGGCGTAAAGATGAGTGTCGTCCCACCCGCGCTTGTGCCCGGATATCGGCATCGGCATCTGCGCCGACCACAGGGGCCGGCGTTCATCAGCATCAAGCCATTTCAACTGGGCAGGCGTGGGATCAAGCCAGTTATTGGCCCAACGCAGCATGTCGTCCAGGCTGCAGCGCACGCCGCCGGCAGCGGCCGAGGTGATCGCAGGCACCTCGGGCCCATCGGCATGGATCAATACGTTGGCGTCGTCCTTGCGAATATGCGGCTGAGCCACGTTGCCTACCCCATCGCGACTGAAAGCGCCGACCTGGCAGCGATCCATCCCCATCGGCTTGAACACTTCGCGCTTGAGCAAAGCTTCGTAAGGCGCACCACCGGCAGCGGACGCCACCTCGCCGGCAACGACGTACAGCAGGTTGTCGTAGGCGTACCGCGAACGAAAACTGTACGCCGGTTTCAGGTAGGCCAGGCCTGCCAGGATGTCCTTGCGGGTGAAGTCATTTGGCTCCGGCCACAACATGAGGTCGCCCGCGCCGGCACGCATGCCGCTGTCGTGGATCAGCAGATCGCGCACCTGGATCTCGCGCGTCACCCACGGGTCGTACATCCTGAACTGCGGCAGGTACTTCGTTACCGGGTCGTCCCAGTGCAGCTTTCCCGCCGCCACCAGTCGCGCCAGCATCGCGGTGGTCATCGCCTTGGAGTTCGAGGCGATCTTGAACAGCGTGCGGGTGTCTACCGCCTGCCCGGATCCCGTCACGCGCTCACCCGCGGTGCGGCGAAACACCACCTGGCCGTGGTCGATCACACCCACCGCCAGTCCAGGCAGGTGGAAGCGCGCCATGGCTTCATCGAACAGGCGGTCGTAGGGATGGGATACCTGCTGCACCTGGGCCCAGACGCGCAGGAGATTGCCACCCCAGATCTTCGCGATGTCGGCCTCGCTGAAGCCGCGCCTGCGCAGCCCTGCCGTGACGTTGTGCGTCTGGGATGCATCCATCCAGCCGGTGATCTCGCCGCCGCCGTCGAAGTCCGAGGCGATTCCCACGTGGTCGATGCCGGCCACCTTTACCATGTGCTGGATGTGGTCCAGGTAGTCATCGAGGGTCGCCAGCGGGTGATCCTTCTGGATCTGCCGCATGCCTTCAGCATAGGCGGGCAGATAATCGTGCTTCTCGCTGTCGTACTTCGTGTCGCCGGCGCCCTTCGCCACCGCCGCCTGCATCTTCTTTTCCGCCGTCTCGCGGGCCGGGTCGATTTTCAGGAATTCCTTATAGGCCACGGCCTGGACCACACCGCCCTTGTCGGCAATGGCTTTGAGCAGGTCGTCGGTAAGATTGCGCGGGTGGTTGGTGATGGCGCGCGAAGAGGAATGCGAGCCTATGATCGGCGCCGTGGACAGTGCCAGCACGTCGCGCACGCAGGCGTCGGAGGCGTGCGAGATGTCCACCATCATCCCCAACTGGTTGGCCCGGCGCACCACCTGGCGGCCGAAGTCGGTGATGCCCAGGTCGTCGTCGGCCTTGTCGCCGAGCTTGGTGTCGGGCAGCGAACTGCCGCACAGGTCGTTGTTGCCCACATGCGCCAGGCCCACATAGCGCGCGCCCCGGGCGAAGGCGGCATCCAGGCGCTTCAAGTCATGGCCGAGCGAATAACTGTTTTCGATGCCGATCATCGCCGAGAGCTTGCCCGCGGCATGGTTGGCGCGCACTTCATCGGGCGTGCGTGCCATTCGGATGCGATCGGGATAGCGCTTGAGCATCAGGTCGATGGCATCGTATTTCTTCGCCGCCTGCGCCACTGCCTTGGCGTAGCCGGCGGGTGTCAGTGGCCCCTGCCCCACGTAGATCACGAAGAAGGCCCCATCCAGGCCGCCCCGCTCCATCTTTCCCAGGTCCACCTTCAGCGGGGTGTCCTTGCCCACGTCGAATCGGGATTCGCGCATATACCCGAAGGGAATATCCACGTGGGTGTCGATGGTCAGCGGTTCGGTGGTCTGCGCCGTGGCCGCACCGGCAGCGGCGGCGATGAGCCATAGGGCGTTACGGAGGGTCTTCATCGAGCTAGCCACCTTTTCCGGTCCGGCATGCATCGTCGCCGCAAGGGCAAAAAAAAGCGACCCGCAAGCCGCGGGTCGCGGGGGGAAGGCGCTTCTTTAGAAGTCCAACGATACGGTCAACTGGCCGAATCGCGGGGACTGGAAGCGCTGGGGCTGGAGAAAGGTGGAGTTCAGTCCGCCGACCGACGTTTGCAGGTCCTGGTCCACACCCAGGGTGCGCTGCTGGTTGAACAGGTTGTACACGGCGAACTTCACCCGCAGGTAATTCTTTTCGGTCACCGGCAGGATGTAGGTCAGGCTGGCGCCAAGGTTGTATGTCCAGGGCGTGCGATCCTTGCCGCGCGGCGAAAGCTGGTACACGCGATTCTCCGAATGCGGATCATCGCAGTTGGACACGCAGATGAAATAGCTGTGGTACACCTGCGCGTCATACGGGTTGCCCACGCCATAGCCGGTGATGGGGCTGCCCGAAAGCACCACGAGGTCCGCGCCCAACTGCCAGTTGGGGCTAATGGCATAGGTGCCGCGGAACTTGAACTGATGGCGATGGTCGTTGGGCAGGTATCCGCTGTTGAGGTTCACGTACGGGTCGTCGAAATTCTCCGTGCGGCCGGTGTCGTCGAAGTTGGTATCCGAATCGACCGGCCCCTCGGCGTTACCGCGGCTCCACGACAGCACATACGAAGCATTGAAGGCCCACTTATCGTCCCAGGCACGGTCGATCTGGAATTCCAGCGAGCCGAAGCTGCGCTTGGGCTTCTTCCAGCCGCGCTGGCCCAGGTAGTTGCCTTCCGCGTCGTACATCGCCCAGCCTTCCTTGGACGTGTCCACCGTCAGGTAACCATCGGGCACGCCGTCGCAGTTGGTATCGCCGTACACCGTAACCTTGCTGCCAGGGTTGGCCATCACGTAACCGATGTACCCATCGCCGCCGCACTGACGCGTGGCACTGATCTCCATGTCGTCGATGGCGTTGTGCAGCTTGCGGTAGGTGCCGCTCACGCCCCACGACCACTTGTCACTGATGGCCTGCTGGAAGCCCAGGATCGCTTCGTCCTGGTAGACCGAATCCATGTTCTTGTCCACTTCGGAGCGGAGGTCGCCCACCGTGCCGTCGCCCTGCGAGTCGTCCACCCCTCCAATCTGGGGGCCGAGAATCGGTACCGCATAGGGCGAGCCGTTGCGCTCGAGGATCTGATAGCCATCGAAGCCGTAGTAGGTGCGCTGGTCCAGCAGGCCACCGGCCTGCTTGATGTTGATCACGTTGGCCACGGGCAGGTAGTAGCGACCGAGGTTACCGAACACCTTGGTGGTGCCATCGCCCTTCAGATCCCACGAGAAGCCGAGCCGCGGCGCCACCATGTTGTCCATCTTGATGTAGCTGCGGCCCGCGGCATCCTTGTTGTCGAACGCATCGCGGCGCAGGCCGACATTGAGCAGGAAATTGGGCGTGATCGACCAGTTGTCCTCCACGTAATAGGCGGAGTTGGTGGTTTCGAAGTTGCCGCTGAGCTCGTTGCGGCGCGCACGGACATAGGCGAAGTAGCCCGGCGGTACCACGCCGTCGTTCTCGATGGTGGAGCCAGGCGTGGTGGTGTAGATGTTGTAGTACAGCTGCCCGGGACCGGGATAGTGCTGCAGGAAGTCCGAGGTATCTACTTCATGGTCATAACCAAAGCGCACCAGGTGATCGCCCAGGGTCCATTCAAAGTCGGCCCGGGACTGTTTGCGCTCATCGTTGCGCTTTTGCACCGCGGTGCTTGGGCTGCAGCCTAAGGGGACGCCAGGGTCGACGATCCCCGATACCGCGCGCACCGGATTACAGTCGAAGTCGCTTTGCGCGCGCGTGAAGGCTTCGCGCTCGTTCTTGCCGTACATCAGCTTCATCGACAGGTTGTTGAGCAGGTAGCTGGTGTAGGTTAGCGCCCAGTTCCGGCCGCCGGTGTCGCTGTACACCTCGTCGTTCTTGGGGCTGGTGGTATCGGTGTCGAAATCGTAGTTGTAGACCGAGCCGACGTTCTTGTCCTTGTCGGAGAACGCCATGAACTCCAGCAGGTTCTTGTCGTTGATGTGCCAGTCGATCTTGGCGCCCCAGAACCCGCTGTCGGTATCGTTGGTGGTCAGCAAGGTGCCGCGGTCGTTGGTGTTCTGCGGTGTGTAGCCGCGCGCCTCGTACATGGCAAAGAAAAACAGCCTGTCCTTGATGATCGGGCCCGACGCGAACACGTTCATCTTTGTACGAGAGTAGTGATCCTGGCTGGACGTAAGGTACCGGCCGGTTTCGTCATAGTGATCGTCGGCCTTGGCCTGCCAGGCGCTGGGCTCGAACGTCATCTCGGTGCCGGCCTTGAACTCATTGCTGCCCGACCGGGTCACCGCGTTCACCACGCCACCGGTGGTTCGGCCAAACTCCACCGAGTAACCACCGGTCTTGACCTGGAATTCCTGGTAGAAGGCAAACGGCGCCTCGGAAAACCCGTTGCGGTTGTAGAAATCGGTAACGTTCAGTCCGTTGATGTAGAAGGAATTCTCCGCCACCGAGGAACCGCCGAAGGAAATGCCGCCGAAGCCGGCGTTGCCCTTGTTCACGCCTGGCGCCAACAACGCCACGGCCTGCACGTTCTGGTCCACCGGCAACCGTGCCAGTTGTTCCCGGCTGATGTTGGTGGCCGATTCGGTGGAGGTCACGTCGATCGCCGACACCACGTTCGGCGCAGTCACCTGCACACCGGCCAGGTCCACCGCCTCGTTCTTCTCACCCACATTGACCGTTGTCGCGTTGCCCAGGCTTACCGTCACGCCGACCGGCGAGCCCACGGGTTGACCATCTTTGCTGCTTTCCAACTGGTAGTGGCCCACCGGCAGGTAGGAGAAGCGGTAATTGCCGTTACTGTCGGCCGTGACCGAGCGCGTCAGGCCAGTGCTTGGATCTCGAATGGTGACCACCGCACCGGGACGGGTGTGGCCGACCACCGAGCCATCGGTGTTGGCCGCGTGCACAGGTTGCCAGGCGGCCAGGCACAGGCCCACGGCGACGCACAATACGCCACGGCGCAGGACTCGCCTGCCTTGCTTCATTTGCCACATCGTCCCCACTCCCCAGGCAAAGTTATCTAAGTAGCTATTTCCTCGCGGTGCTGCTGCCCGCCCTTTCCGATGCGGGCGTCACTTCCTGCCACTTGAAGTCGTAGTCCCATTGGTCGAAGTACACATTGCCGCCCGACCACTCCACTTCGCCGCGCTGCAGATCAACGGTCTCGGAACGGAAATACTGTTTGGGCGGAACAAATGGCTGGCTGTAGTCGTCGTTGAAGGCGATGCGATAGGCATCCAGGCCGCCGAGGTAGAACCACTCGAGCGCATCGTCGCCAGGCTTTGCGTTGGCGCCGGGGAGCAGGCGGCCGAAGGTGACATCCATCGGTACCCAGCCATAGGGTGCGAAGTACACCTGGGCCCAGTCGTGGATGTTGTTGTAGGTACCGTCGGAGAACATCCAGCCCGACTGCCAACGCGTCGGGATGCCGTTCAAGCGCAGCAAGGTCATCAGCAGCAGCGTCTGCTCCCCGCAGTCGCCGTGACCGGCATGCAGGGTGTAATCGCTGATGTTGCTGATGGTGGAATACTCGCGTGCGCCAGCCCAGGGGATCTTGTCCACGGCGGCAAACAGCTTCTGCGCGATGCGGTAGGGGTTCTTCTCATCGCCCACCACACGGCGGGAAAACGCGCGCATGTCCGGGGTGAAAACGATATGAGGCGCGCGTTCGGCAACGAAAGGCGCAAGTTCCGGAGTGATGTGTTCGCGCGTCACTTTGGCCGCATCGATACTGTTGTAGCGCGCGTAGAGCGTGACCTCGTAGGTCACGGCAAAGATCGTGGGCTTGCCCGCTTGCGCCGGTTTCTCAAGATACGCGGTGCGCTGCAAGGCAGACTCGGCGGCGAGCTTCGCGCCGGCGGGGGTGCTGTCCACCAGCTGGACGTTTTCCTGCTGGCCGGCAATGGCGCGCGGGAAAGGTACCCACGCCCGCACCGTCTGCCCGGCCGGCACGGCATCGGC
>NZ_DATHFX010000464.1:0-4170 GCF_035317885.1 Pinirhizobacter sp. | reverse complement strand
CGCGGGCTTCGACGTCTTCGGAATCCACCCAGGACAGGTTCACCCGCGTGGTCTGCTTGATACCGCCGTGGCGCAGGGCCTCGCCCAACGACTTGTAGGCATCCTTGTGCTCGACGTACTTGCCGACGATGGCGACGGTGACTTCGTCCTTGGGGTGCTCCACGGCCTCCACCGTGCGCTTCCAGGCCGAAAGATCGGCCGGACGCGCGTCCAGCCGCAGCTGGTTGATGACCAGATCGTCCAGGCCCTGGTCGTGCAGCCACTGCGGCAGCTTGTAGATGACGTCCACGTCGATGGCACTGATTACCGCACGCTCGGGCACGTTGGTGAACAAGGCGATCTTGCGGCGCTCGCCCTCGGGAAGGGGCTGCTCGGAACGGCACAGCAGTATATCGGCCTGGATACCGATCGAGCGCAATTCCTTTACCGAATGCTGGGTAGGCTTGGTCTTGATCTCGCCGGCGGCCTTGATATACGGCACCAGGGTGAGGTGCATGAACAGGCACTTGTCCGGGCCGTGTTCAATGCGCAGCTGGCGGATCGCCTCCAGGAACGGCAGGGATTCGATGTCGCCCACGGTGCCGCCGATCTCCACGAGCGCCACGTCGAAACCGCGGGTGGCCTCGTGGATGGCGTGCTTGATTTCGTCGGTGATGTGCGGGATCACCTGCACCGTGGCGCCGAGGTAGTCGCCGCGGCGCTCCTTGCGGATCACCGATTCGTAGATCTTGCCGGTGGTGATCGAATTCTTGCCGGTAAGACGGGTTTTGACGAAGCGCTCGTAGTGGCCGAGGTCCAGGTCGGTTTCCGCGCCGTCGTCGGTGACATACACCTCGCCGTGCTGGAAGGGGCTCATCGTGCCTGGATCGACGTTGATGTACGGGTCGAGCTTCATCATGGTGACGGAGAGCCCGCGCGCCTCGAGGATGGACGCAAGCGAGGCCGCCGCGATGCCCTTCCCGAGGGAAGACACCACGCCGCCAGTGACGAAAATCAGGGGAGTCATGAGTCGCAGCCGTGCTGGAAATTTGTATTTTAGCGGAAGGTGGTGGGCGGAGCGAGGGGAAGTTGGTTTCTGGCCGTCCCCACTGCCGTTCAGCTAGCATCGCGGCCATGGATAGCCTTCCCTCCCACGCCGCCCGCCTGTCGGGCCTGCGGCAGGCCATGCGACGCCACGGCGTGGCGGCCTGCATCGTTCCCAGTGCCGACCCCCATCTTTCCGAATACCTGCCCGCCCACTGGCAGGCGCGCGCCTGGACCTCGGGCTTCACAGGCTCCGCCGGCACCCTGGTGGTGACCGCCGAAGACGCGGGCTTGTGGACCGATTCACGATATTTCTCGCAGGCCGAGCAGGAACTGGCCGCCTCCGGAGTCCGGCTGGTGAAGCTACGGGTGGCGCACACCGCCGAACACGTGGCGTGGCTCGCCGGTGCCGTGGGCGAAGGTGACACGGTAGCGGTGGCCGGCGACAGCGTGTCCCTGGCCGGGCGCGAGCAATTGCGCCGCGCACTGGCCGCCGACCTTCGTACGGACCTGGACCTCCCCGGCGAAAACTGGTCCGGCCGGCCGCCGCTGCCGCGCGCGCCGGTGGTGGAGCATCCCCTCGAGTACGCCCGCAGCGCCCGCGACGAGAAGCTCGGCCGGGTCCGCCATGCGATGAAGAAGCTCGATGCCAGCCACCACTTCGTTTCCACCCTGGACGACATCGCGTGGATTACCAACCTGCGCGGTAGCGACGTGCAGTACAACCCGGTGTTCCTGGCGCATCTGCTGGTGGGCCCTTCGCGGGCGACGTTGTTCGTCGACCGCGGCAAGGTGGAACCTTCGCTGCTCTCACGCCTGGCCGCTGACGGCTTCGATATCGCCGATTACGCCACGGCCGCTTCCGCGCTGGCAGGGTTGCCTGCTGCAAGCCGCCTGCTGGTGGATCCCTCCCGGGTGGTGTGCGCGCTTGTCGACGCCATCGGCCCCGATATCACCCTCGTGCACGGCGCCAATCCGTCCACGTTGTTCAAGGCACGCAAGCAGGCAGCGGAGCTTGACCATATCCGCGAAGCCATGCGCCACGACGGCGCAGCCCTGGCGCGCGGCTTCCATCAGATCGAAACCCGTCTGGCCGCGGGCGACACACTCACCGAGGTCTCCGTCGACGAGATCCTTCGGCAGGCCCGCGCTGCCAGCCCGAGCTTCGTTGGCGAAAGCTTCGCCACCATCGCCGGCTACCAGGCCAACGGCGCCCTGCCCCATTACCGCGCCACGCCGGAGCATCACAGCACGCTCCGCCCCGCCGGCCTGCTGCTGATCGACTCCGGCGGCCAGTACCTGGGCGGCACCACCGACATCACCCGCGTGCTGGCGCTGGGCGAGGTCACGGACGAGCAGAAGCGCGACGCCACCCTGGTATTGAAGGGCATGATCGGCCTGAGCCGCGCGCGCTTCCCCGCCGGCGCCAGCGGACCGCAGCTCGATGCCCTGGCCCGCGCGCCGCTTTGGGCCGCCGGCATGGACTTCGGCCATGGTACCGGGCACGGCGTGGGCTATTTCCTCAACGTCCATGAAGGGCCGCATGGCATCCGCCCGCCGGTGCAGGGTGGCGCTCTGGTGCCGCTGGAACCGGGCATGATCACCTCGATCGAACCGGGTCTTTACAAGCCGGGCCGGCACGGCATCCGCCATGAGAACCTGGCCGTCGTAGTGGAGTCGGACGAAACCGAGTTCGGCCGCTTCCTGGCGTTCGAGACCCTCACCCTGTGCCCGTTCGATCGCCGCGCACTCGAACCACGCCTGCTCGATCCGGCAGAGCGCGCCTGGCTTGACGACTACCACGCCTGCGTACGCGCCGCGCTGGCCCCGCTACTGGACGGCGCCGAGCGGGAGTGGCTGGAATGGCACTGCGCACCCCTGGCGGCCTGAATCGCGGCGAATGAGACCGGCAACGCCCATAGTGGCGCGGCCGTATTGACGACAAGCCCGTGCCCAACCCATCCTGCCCCGCTTAAATCACCCCAGAGCACCCTGGTATCTATGACTTCCCGCTATAACGCCGCCGACATCGAAGTTTTGTCGGGCCTGGATCCGGTCAAGCGCCGCCCTGGCATGTACACCGACACCACCCGGCCGAACCACCTGGCCCAGGAAGTGATCGACAACTCGGTGGACGAAGCCCTGGCCGGGCATGCGAAATCGATCGAAGTCACCGTGCATGCAGATGGCTCGGTGACCGTGGTCGACGACGGGCGCGGCATGCCGGTGGACATCCATCCGGAAGAAGGCGTGCCCGGCGTGGAATTGATCCTTACCCGGCTGCATGCAGGCGGCAAGTTCTCGAACAAGAACTATGCATTCTCCGGCGGCCTGCACGGGGTGGGCGTGTCGGTGGTCAATGCGTTGTCCACGCGGGTGGAAGTGACCATCCGCCGCGACGCCCAGGAATACCAGGTGGTATTCGCCAACGGCGACCGCATCAGCGACCTGGAGGTGATCGGCACGGTGCCGAAGAAGAAGACCGGCACGACGCTGCGCTTCTGGCCGGATGCGAAGTACTTCGACACACCGCGCATCTCGCTGCCCAAGCTCAAGCACCTGCTGCGCGCCAAGGCGGTGTTGTGCGCGGGCCTGTCCGTGCACCTGACCGACGAAGCCAGTGGCGAGACGATCGACTGGTACTACGAAGACGGCCTCCCCGACTACCTGCGCGGCGCCTTGAATGGCAGCGAGATCCTGCCGCCCACGCTTTTCATCAACCACCTGGCCCGCGAAACCGAAGGCCTGGACGTGGCCCTGGCCTGGCTGCCGGAAGGCGAACTGGTGCAGGAAAGCTATGTGAACCTCATCCCCACCTCGCAGGGCGGCACGCACGTGAACGGCCTGCGCACCGGCCTCACCAACGCCATCCGCGAGTTCTGCGACCTGCGCAACCTGTTGCCGCGCGGCGTGAAGCTGGCGCCGGAAGACGTCTGGGAACGCCTGTCGTTCGTGCTCAGCATCAAGCTGCAGGATCCGCAGTTCGCCGGCCAGACCAAGGAGCGCTTGTCCTCGCGCAACGCCGCGGGCTTCGTCGAGAACGTGATCCACGATGCCTTCAGCCTGTACCTGAACCAGCACGTGGACATCGGCGAGCGCATCGCGCAACTGGCCATCGAACGCGCCAGCGCGCGCCTGAAGGCCGCC
>NZ_DATHFX010000463.1:0-2056 GCF_035317885.1 Pinirhizobacter sp. | reverse complement strand
CCGTAGAACGCACCCCATTGCCGCTTGGTGATGCGGATGTCGTTCGCCGCCGTTGGCAGCCCCTCCGGATCGGCCCACCAGTTTTCCGGGAGCGCACGGGCGGCAAGGGGTTGGTCTACCGGCTGCTTGAGGGCATCGGCGAAGTCCGGCGCAAAACCCACGCTCACGCGCACCACCAGGGTGCCGGTGTCGCGGCAGCGAGATACCAGACGAGCGGCACGGGCCACCACCTCTTCGCCGGTGTAAGGTCCCTGTGCAAAAGGGACGATGCCAGCCTGCAGGTCGATCAGTACCAGCGCGGTAGTGCCCGGGTCGAGCTTGTCATCGGTCATGGCCGTTACCTTCAATAGATTTATGAGGATAGTCTCACATGGGAGTTTATGAGGATGGCCTCGAGTAATTCAAGCCCGGCGATCCGCAAACCGCAGCGCCAGCGTGGCGTGGCGCGGGTGGAATCGTTGCTGGAGGCGGCTGGCGAGGTTTTCGCCGAGAGGGGCTACGATGCCGCCACGATGACCGAAATCGCCGCACGGGCAGGCGCATCGATCGGCTCGCTGTACCAGTTTTTCCCCACCAAGGAGCTGGTGGCCGAAGCGCTGGTCGCGCGCTATGTCTCGGCGCTGCACGCGGACCTGCGCCGCATGGCGGGCCTGGCGCGTTCGATGGACGCCCGGGGCCTGGGCGCCAAACTTCTGCGGACCGTCTACGACTTCCGCCGGAAGAATCCCGGTTTCGTCACCCTGGGCGAGGCCACCAATCTTCCCGACTCCATCGTGCTTGGCCTGCGCAACACCTTGCGTGAACTCATCACCGACATCCTGGTGGCCTTCGCACCGGACATCGCGCGCGAGAAACTGCGTCCGCAGTCGTTCGTGCTGCTGCAGTTGATGAAATCGTTCGCATCCTTGAGTGCCGAGCCTGGCATCAAGGGCCGCAAGGACGTGCTCTCCGCGCTGGAAGACACCTTCGTGCTGGCGCTTGGGCATCTGGACGCCTGAACCGACGACGCGTACGCAGGCCGCGGCCAATCGGAGGTGACGCGGCAGTCACCGCTTGCGTGAAGGTTTCTTTGCGGCCTTCTTCGAGGGTGCCCGGGCAGGGATCTTCGTCTCTTTGCGCCACAGCGCCGCCCCGCCGACGATGCCGGCCTTGTTGTCGCCGACGCTGACGTTCTCAGGCAAGCCGTCGGGATCGACGTAGTCGGCATTGCCGCCGCCTAAGTAGATGTGGTCGGGGCTGAGCAGGACGTTCATCGTGCGCAGCGCCAGGTGCAGGCGTTTGTTCCATTTCTTCTTGCCCGCGGCCTCGTAGGCCACGTTGCCGAGGAGTTGCTCGTAAGTCTTGCCCTTCTTCAGCGGATGGTGGGCCAGTTCCATGTGCGGCATCAGTTCGCCATCGAGGAAGAGGCCCGTGCCCATGCCGGTGCCCAGGGTGACGACGAATTCCAGGCCTTTGCCCTTGATCAGGCCGAAGCCCTGCATGTCGGCATCGTTGATGAGCTTTGCCTGGTGGCCGCCCAGCGCGTGGCTTAAGGAGCGCTCCAGCGGATAGCCCACCCAGGCATCGTTGCCCAGGTTCACCGCCGTCATCACCTTGCCGCGGCAGATGACGCCCGGGAAGCCGATGGAAATCCGGTCGAAGGGCGGCAGTCCGGTCACCATTTCCGTGACCATCTTCAGCAGCAGATCCGGTGGACACGGTTTGGGGGTGGGCACGCGGATGCGTTCGGCCAGGCTCTTGCCCTTTTCACCCAGTACATCGGCTTTCAGATGGCTGCCACCGACATCGATGGAGAGGATCCCCGCCTGCTTCTTTTTCATGCCTTGGTCCTTGCGTGCTTGCCGTTGTCGCCGAAGGTGAGGGAAAAGTCGCGCCCTTCCCAGCGTGCCGCGCCGGGCCACCAGAACGTAAAGTGTAGTGTGGCTGAAGTCGACGACTTGGCAACCGGCAGGTCCGTCACGTGGGTGCCGAAGCCGCTGGGCCGGGAGTCGGTATCGTGGATAGTGGCCCAATCGTCGTCGGACCAATGCACGCGCGTGGCATCGAGCGTCTCGAT
>NZ_DATHFX010000462.1:0-11029 GCF_035317885.1 Pinirhizobacter sp. | reverse complement strand
GGATTGGACACCAGTTCCACGTAGTGACTGCATTCCTTGAACAGCGATTCGGGGTGCGTGGCCTGGAAGTAGTCGATGCCGATCTCTGTGCTCGGGATATGCGCCGCGATGGCAAGCACGGGAGTGCCGCTGCGATGGCAGTCGAAAAGGCCGTTGATCAAATGGAGGTTGCCGGGCCCGCAACTGCCAGCGCAGACAGCCAGCTCGCCGGTCAAGTGCGCCTCGGCGCCAGCGGCGAATGCGGCACCCTCTTCGTGACGCGTATGGATCCATTCGATGGTGCCCAGCCGCCGGAAAGCGTCCGTCAGACCGTTGAGCGAATCGCCGACGACGCCGTAGACGTGTTTGATGCCTGCCAGCTGGAGAACGTGAGCAACGTAGTCGGCAGAGGTCATGGCCATGGTAACGATCTCCCTTGCAATGGATGTCGATGCGCGACTAGGCACCAATCGTGCGAATCGGGGAAACGTTAACGCCAACGCTGCGTTGGCCGCTTGTACGCAATTGACCGGATATGTACGAAAACCATGCGCTTCCCCGGGACTGCGTCATTGCCGGCCGCGTCGACACTTTTGAGTCACGAACAGCGCATTTCGATTCCTGGCGAGTGCGATGGCATGTCTTGTCTATTCCTTGCCGAACAGTTTTATCCAAGACCATTTTGTGCGTTGCACCTACAACGACAGTAGGATCGCGGAGATCAATCATGATGGTTAGAACAACGACGCGTTCGTCCTTGGCTCGGCTGACGACTGTTATGGCCTGTTGTACCTTCCTGAGCGCCTGTACCGAAGGCGTTCTTCTCCCCAAGGGGCCTGTGGGGGCGCAGGAGAAGCAACTCCTGCTGGAAGCACTGATTCCGATGCTGATGGTGATTACGCCCATCATCCTCCTCACGCTGTGGTTTGCCTGGTGGTTCCGCGCCTCCAACGCCAAGGCGACTTATCGACCGCGGTGGGAGTACTCCGGAGCTATCGAGTTTTCCATCTGGATGATCCCCTTGCTCGTCATCCTCTTCCTTGGAAGCCTGGCGTGGATCGGTGCGCACCAGCTCGATCCGTACCAGCCGCTGGCCTCAAAGCGGAAGCCGCTTGTGGTCCAGGTGGTGGCGATGGACTGGCGATGGTTGTTCATCTATCCGGAGCAGGGCGTTGCCAGTGTCAATGAGTTGGCGATACCCGTCGACACGCCGGTCTCCTTCAGGCTGACCTCGGCAACCGTGATGAACTCGTTCTTCATTCCCTCGTTGGGCGGCCAGATATACGCCATGCCGGGCATGCAGACGCAGCTGCAGTTGCAGGCGAGCGAGTCGGGCAATTACCGGGGGCTGTCGGCCCAGTACAGCGGCGCTGGCTTCTCCGACATGCATTTCCAGGTGCTGGCGACCGACGAGGCAGGATTCCAGATGTGGGTCCGCCAGGCCAAGTCGGCGGCTACGCGACTGGATTCGACGGCTTATGACCGATTGGCGGCGGAGCATAAAGTGGGCAAGGTCGCTTACTACTCCCCGGTTTCTGGCGCTCTGTTCGATCACGCCATCGACCACGCCACGAAGCGGACGGAATCGACGTCAGGCGTCGCCGCAAGCAACCCAGGCACCACGCTATTATCTGCTGGAGCGGAGCACTGATATGTTCGGAAAGCTTACCCTAAGCGCGATTCCACTCGACCAGCCGATCATCATGGGTACGTGCATCGTGCTCATACTTGGCATCTTGGCGATCCTTGCCCTGATTACCTACAAGCGGAAATGGGGGTGGCTGTGGACCGAGTGGATCACGACGGTCGACCACAAGCGTATCGGCGTCATGTACACGCTGCTGGCCCTGGTGATGCTGCTTCGTGGATTCAGCGATGCCATCATGATGCGATCACAGCAGGCGCTGGCCAGCAGCAACGGGCACGGCTTCCTGCCACCGGAGCACTACGACCAGATCTTTTCCGCGCACGGCACGATCATGATCTTCTTCATGGCGATGCCGTTTGTCGTGGGGTTGATGAATTTCGTGGTGCCCTTGCAAATCGGCGCACGCGACGTCGCCTTCCCGGTGCTGAACTCCGTCAGCTTCTGGCTGACCGCCGCCGGTGCGCTCTTGATCAATCTGTCCCTTGGTGTCGGTGAGTTTGCCCGTACGGGTTGGTTGGCCTATCCGCCGCTCTCGGAGCTTCCTTTCAGTCCGGGAGTAGGGGTCGACTACTACTTGTGGTCATTGCAAATCTCAGGTGTCGGCACGCTGCTTTCGGGCGTAAACCTGCTGACGACGATATTGAAGCTGCGCGCCCCGGGCATGCGCCTGTCAATGATGCCCGTATTCAGCTGGACCGCGCTGGCATCCAACATGCTGATCGTCGCGGCGTTCCCGATCCTGACAGCGACGTTCGCGATGCTGCTGCTGGACCGCTACCTGGGAACGCACTTTTTCACCAACGATGGTGGTGGAAACCCCATGATGTATATCAACCTCATATGGACGTGGGGTCATCCTGAGGTCTATATCCTGATTCTTCCGCCATTTGGCGTGTTCTCGGAGGTCATCGCCACGTTTTCCCGTAAGCCGTTGTTCGGCTATCGGTCCATGGTGGTGGCGACCATGGTCATTACCCTGCTGGCGTTCACCACCTGGCTGCATCACTTTTTCACGATGGGCTCGGGCGCGGACGTCAACGGGTTCTTCGGTATCACCACCATGGTGATCGCCATACCCACGGGCGTGAAGATTTTCAACTGGTTGTTCACCATGTACGGCGGGCGCGTGCGTTTCACCTCACCGGTCCTATGGACCATCGGCTTCATGGTGACGTTCACCATAGGCGGCATGACCGGCGTGCTGATGGCGGTGCCGCCAGCGGACTTCGTGCTGCACAACAGCCTGTTCCTGGTCGCGCACTTCCATAATGTGATTATCGGTGGCGTGGTCTTCGGGTGCCTCGCCGGCCTGACGTACTGGTTCCCAAAGGCCTTTGGTTTTCGACTTCACGAGGGCCTCGGAAAAGCGGCGTTCTGGTGCTGGTTCGTGGGTTTTTACCTTGCCTTCATGCCGCTCTACATCCTCGGGTTCATGGGCATGACCCGCCGCATGAACCACTACGACGATCCGTCGTGGCTGCCCTATCTGCTGGTCGCCGAAGGAGGGGCCGTCCTGATCCTGATCGGCATCCTTCTCCAGGCCACCCAGTTGGTGTGGAGCGTCAAGAAACGCGAGACCCTACGCGCGGGCGCGGATCCGTGGGATGGGCGCACGTTGGAATGGTCAACGGCATCGCCACCACCGCCCTACAACTTTGCACGAGTTCCGCAGGTGGAAGGCATTGATGCCTACTGGGAAGCCAAGCAGGAGGTCATGGCCGCTTCCAACCAGCCTTATGAGGCGATCGAGATGCCAAAGAACTCGGGGCTTGGGTTCTTCGTCAGCGTCTTTGCCGTCATCGGCGGCTTCGGCATGATTTGGCACATCTGGTGGATGGGAATACTGGCCCTCGTCGCGTTCTTCGCGCTGATCGTATGGTCGTCCTGGGACGAAGACGACGAATTCGAACTGTCGGCCACGGAAGTTGCCCTGTTCGAACGCGCAAACCCTCACGCTGCCTGATCTGTAAAGGACGGACCTATGTCTAGCAATGTTGTTTCATTGGATATGCCATCGGGGGAGTCGGGAGCTCAACTCCCGTCCAGGCAGCATGTCACCGGTTTTGGCTTCTATCTGTATCTTCTGAGCGATGGCATTCTGTTTGCCGCATTGTTCGCCGGGTTTGCCGTGCTGAGGACCGCGACGGACGGCGGGCCTGACGGCCACGTCCTTTTCAGTGCGCGAAATGCTTTTATCGAGACAGCCTGCCTACTCACCAGCAGCTTTACCTGCGGTATCGCCATGTTGGCGTGTGACCGGCGCAACAAGTTCGTCGCGCTGATCGGATTTCTCGTGACGGCCGTGCTGGGCATCGTGTTCCTGACCCTGGAAATCCACGAATTTGCCGACCTCATAGCCAAAGGCGACGGGCCCGGGCGCAGTGCTTTTCTATCATCGTTCTTTACGCTGGTGAGCACCCATGGGTTGCACGTGACGTGCGGGCTGCTTTGGCTCGGCGTGCTGCTCGTTCAATTCCTGCTGCGCGGGTTTACGCCGGCCATCCTGCGTCGCTTCCTGTGTTTCAGCCTTTTCTGGCATGTCCTTGACGTGGTCTGGATCGGCGTCTTTACGTTCGTCTATCTGGTCGGAGGCTATCTATGACAGCACAGCAGCGGCATGACCCACGGCGCGGGGAGTCAAGCACCCCGGGGCTGGAAAGCCGGGAAGCTCACGGAAGTTTCCGCGGCTACATCATCGGTTACGTTTCGGCCATCGCGCTCACCATCGCCGCGTTCGCCATAGCACCCAGTACCAGCATGGCGCCATTCAGCGTTGCGGCAGCGCTCGCTGTACTTGCGATTGCGCAGATGTTGATTCACCTGATCTTCTTCCTGCATATCAACACCGCGCCGATGCAAAAGACCAATATCCTGGCGTTCGCGGCAGCGATGCTGATCATCGCGATCGTGGTTATCGGGTCCATATGGATCATGGGGCATCTCAACCGGAACATGCTTCCCATGGACCATCTCATGCAGATGCAGCGTTAGGGCTAAACTGGGTCCACGTGACCTGTCTATCCACTTATGCCTGCATCGGTGTAGCCATGAAAATTCCACGAGTAACGGGCAAGCTCCGCGAATTAACGGCCGCCTATGAGCGCGATCCAACGGTGATCGTGGAAAGGTCCTATAGGGCCATTACGCTTAGTGACGCGGCCTACGCCAAGCTTCCACCGGGTACCAAGAGCGACTTCATGGCGTCGATCCGGTTTTCGGCCGTGCTTTGGTGCAAGACCATGTTGACGGGTGAATACCCCTCCGACGAAGACATGGAGACATTTCGAAAGCTGGGGCGGAGGCGTGTCCACCAGGGCATTGACTTGGCATCGCTACTCCGGGCCTATCGCGTAGGGTCAAAAGAGCTTTGGGCTATCTATCTGGAGTTCGGGGCCGAGCAACCGGACGTCCAGAACGAACTTCTTTTCGAGCTGTCGCCTTATCTCCTTGACCACTTCGACGAAATGGCCCAGGCAATAGCCATGGCCTATATGAAAGAGCAATACGAGCAGTCAAGGTGGAAGGACGCGTTGCGATACGAACTCTGCAACCTGGTTTTCAGCGCCTCCGGGGACGTGGGCGAGTTCAATCGTGTGTCGGAGACCATGGGTATCGACCCGACAATCGCCCGGGTGGCACTTGCCTTTAACTCCAACGTGCCAGACACGCTGCCATCCCGCGTTGAGACCGAGCTGGACAGGATGATGCTGGTCCTGGCGCGCACGGCGAAGGTCAATGCGGACGATCTGATCAGGGCGATGTATCGCGGGCGATTGATCGTGTGGATTCCATGTATCCGCGGCGATTCCCTTCTCGCCAGCGACCGCAGGATGGGGGAGTTGGCCGCGCAGGTGATCGCAAACGTCCCGGAATTCAAGCAGGTCGGCGTAGGGATGATGGGTCAGGGCCCATCCGGCTGGTCCGGTTCCGTCGACGAAGCGATCAAGGCGATGGAAGTTGGCGAACGTCTTGGCGGAGGCGGCAACATCTACAAGTATTCAGACATCGCATTGAACGAAGGCGCGAGGCGATCGGACAACGTGCTTCGCTACCTGGAGTCGTTGATTGAGCGTCTATCGCACGAACCGGATCTGCTCAAAACCCTGGAGTGCTACCTGGAGCAATTCCAGAAGCGCAAGCCAACCGCGTTGGCTTTAGGGATCCACCCCAATACGTTGAACTACCGGCTCGAGCGTATCGAGGAGATCGCGGGAGGGAATCTCGGAGATCCCGCGTGGCTGGCGAAGCTTTACGTGGCGGTTGGCCTGCGTAAAGGCAGCTTGTGAGGGCAGTCAGGTCAGGAAAAGTAGCTCCGTCTCGACTGGCATTGTTCCTTTTCACAAAAAAGATCAAGTATTTTCCAATTCCTATCAACAAGGCACGCTAGTACAAGTTGGCCCAGAGCAAGCGTATCGGCTACCGGGCGGGTTTTTTGTGCGAAGCGGACTGGCTATTTCCCACTCGAACTGGATGAGGCTGTTGGGTTTCGGGACGGTGCTGGCCTTCACGCTATGGAGCCTGGTCAGGTTGCGCCTTGACCTCACCGAGCGCGGTGGCCGTTTTCTGGAAAACCAGAGAGGTGCCGAGCGCAAACGCATAGCACGGGAATTGCACGATACGCTGCTGCAAGGTCTGCAGGGCGTCTTGCTCGAGTTTGAGGTGCTTTCGTCCAGGCTCCCGGAAGACGCGCGCGATCGCGCTGCGAAGCTTGAACGAAAGCTTCGTCATGTCGTTGTGGATGGACGCAATGCCATCAATGCGCTGCGCTTGCCCGACGATGACGTACGGGACTGGATAGAAGCTGTCCTTGAGATGGGCGAGCGAGAAGCTTCGGATTCGAAGGTCGAGTTCATGCTGAAGCTCAAGGGCGAGCCCTGGAACCTTCCGTTAAAGATGCGCATCGATGCGTTGGCCATCGTTCGCGAGGGCCTGCGCAATGCGTTTGATCACTCCCAGGCAGACACCATTTTTGTCTTCATCAGGTTTGCAAGACGTGGACTGAAGATCTCGATTCATGACAATGGTATCGGTGTCACCGAGAAGCACCTGGAGTTGCGCAGGCAAGAGGGACATTGGGGCATTGCCGGCATGCGTGAGCGCGCGGAAAAGCTAAGGGGAAGGCTGTCCATCACGAGCCAGCGATCCGGCGGGACCGTCGTTAGCCTGGTGATGCCAAGGTGCCTGGTATTCAAGAGGCGCCAATGGGGCAGTAGACAGGCCTGAACTTTTCCCTTGTGAGCGCTTCTTTGGACAAGCCTGCGCCTTAGTGGACAAAATGACTTTTCACCAGATGCATTTTTACACTTTAGAGTAACGATACGCGACGGCGGAATCAGTAGAGTGCGCTCATACTCCTTTTGGGGATGCCAATGAGCGCAAACAGCACTGGTACGAACCTTTCGACCTTCGCGAAAGCCTATGCCATTGCATGGGGACTCGCGTCCGTATTCTACTTCCTGGAGTACGCATCGCGCTCCGCGCCGGCCGTGATGATGCCCGAACTGACGCAAGCGTTCGGCGTCAGTGTATTGGGTTTAAGCGGCATCCTTGGTCTTTACTACTACACCTATTCAACGACCAGCTTGGTCGCGGGCGTGCTGTTGGATCGATGGGGGGCAAAGTACGTTGTCCCTATGGGGATGGTATTGCTGGCCCTTGGCTGCATTCTGTTCGCCATCCCGAAGGATAGCGTCGGCAGTGCAGGGCGACTCCTTCAAGGTGCGGGGTCCGCTTTTGCCTTTACTGGGGCCGTCTACCTGGCCTCGCATGGTTTCTCCGCCAAGAGGCTCGCCACGGCCATCGGCTTTACCCAGTGCTTCGGCATGCTGGGCGGATCGATGGGACAGATCGCGGTCGGTCCGCTGATTCATGGTGTCGTGACAGTTACTACATTCTGGATTGGGCTCGGCGTAATCGTGCTTATTGTGGCTGGCGCGCTCTTCGCAATGACGCCCAAGGAACAGGCCGTCGGAAACTCCGCGCCACACGGGAACTTCCTTGCGCCATACAAGATAGTGTTCAGCAATCCCCAGTCATATCTGTGCGGCCTGGTGTCCGGGCTGCTGTTCACGCCTACGACGATCGGCGATATGGTTTGGGGTGTCCGGTTCTTCCAGGAAGACCGGCTGTTCAGCTATCACGATGCCGTGTTCGCCATATCCATGGTGCCGCTCGGCTGGGTTTTGGGTTGCCCCCTGTTTGGCTGGCTTGCCGATGCCTTGGGCCGACGCAAACGTGCGCTCATCATTGGCATCTGCCTGATGCTTGTGTGTGCGCTTCAGCTGACCTTTGCACCGGCCATGTTGCCCGCCTGGATCACGCTTCTTGCGTTCGGCGTGGCATCGGGTGCGGCGATGATTCCTTACACCATCATCAAGGAAGCCAACCCCGACAACGTCAAGGGCAGTGCAACAGGCGCGATCAATTTCATCACTTTCAGCGTTACCGCGCTGGTCGGTCCGGTGTTCGCCAGCAAGCTCGGCAAGACGGTGGGCACCGCGGCCATCGATCCGCAGACCCACTTCTTTCAGTCGACTTTCTTCTGGGTATTGATCCTGGTTGGCGCGCTCTTGGTTTCCCTCTTCCTGAAGGAAACAGGAAGAACCGATGCCAGGGCCCTGCCCACACGAGCAAAGAAGGGCGCCGATGCATAGGCGCGGCGCCGGGGAACCTCGAGCTCGACCGCGGTGCCTTGGCCGGGAGAGCTGGTTACCGTGAATTGTCCACCCAGTTTGGCAGCACGCTCCCGCATTCCGGCCACGCCCCAGTGACCTTCCCTTTGCCGTTCCTCAATGCGCCGTTCCGACACCCCAATACCGTTGTCGCATATGGACACGATCAGGGATTGCGACGCATAGTCAACCGTTACCCATACCGCTTCTGCTTCGGCATGCCTGAAGGCATTGAGCACCGCTTCGCGGGAGATCGCCAGCACCTCCTCGCATGCATCATCAAGCAAGTTACGTGGCGCGCTAGCCAGGCGTAGCGAAAATCTCGTGTTTGATTGCGCGGCGGATTCATTGCCAGCCACGAGCAATCCGGAAATGAGATCGGCGTGGTGGTCCTGTGCCTGGCGAAGCGCGCCGATGGTGTCGCGTCCATCGATCAGCATGCTGCGCATCTTGTCTTCCATCGCTAGCGCACAATGTCGCTGTGTATCGGATAGGGTGGGGCCGCGAGCCCACGATTCCAGTTGCAAGAGTATTCCCTGCATGCCCTGCAGGAGAGTGTCATGCAGATCCCTGGCAATTCGCTCGCGCTCGGCAGACCGCTCATGAAGGAGCAGGCGGTATCTACGCGCGATGAATGACACCCTCAGTGTATACAGGCACCAGGCAAGCAGTGCGGCCAGGCCGGCCATGAGGGCCTTGAACCATACGGTTTGATAAAACGCTGGGCTTACGCTGAAGGTGAAGCTCGCCGGCATCGCGCTGGTGACGCCATCCTCGTTGATGGCCAGGACATTGAATCGATAAGTGCCTGGCGGCAGACGGGTGTAAAACGCCTCACGTCGTCCACCGGCGTCCTGCCAGCCATCGTCCACACCGTCAAGGCGATAGCGAAAATGCGCACGCCCTGGCATGGACAGTACGGGCGTGGTGTAGCTAATGCGCAGATTACTTGTCAACGCTGGAAGTGCTGGAGCCTCGGATAGTGGCCATGATTTGCCATCGGCCGTGAAGGCGCCGATCGTGATGGTGGGAGCAACCTTGTTGTAGCGGATGTTGGATGGATCGATCCAGGACAAATCCTCTTTTGTCGCCACCCAAATGCGCCCATCGGCGCTTTCAACCATGGAAGGCCCGGGCCTGATCAACTGGGGCTGTCCATTGATGCCGTCATCTTGGGTAAATAGTTCGTAAGACGGCTGATACCCAGGCGTGCGCAGAAGGGCTTCAATCTGGCTGGCTGGGATTCGGTATACGCCGTCGGGGCTATTCAGCCACAGATCTCCCCCGGCGGTTTCAACGATCCCGGAGATTCCGCGTAGCGAATCGCCGCCTTTGGCCTGGAAGGCAACGAACCGGTTGTTGGAGGCAAGGTAGGCAATCCCACGGTCTCCTGCTGCCCAGACATGCGCATTTCGTACGAACAGGCTCAGCACATTGCCGATGGCCAGCCCTTCGTTGCGGCCATAAAGCACGAGCTGACTGCGATCGACCATCGCGATGCGGTCATTGGGGTAACCCAGCCAGATGCGCTCCTTGTCGTCGGCGATGACGCGAATCGAAGGACCCGAAGGTAAATCCTTGAATCCGCCATTGAGCTGCCAGGTGTCACCTGAGCGGCGAAAGACGCCCACCTTGGCTAGCGATAGCCAGATATTTCCTGCAGCGTCTTTAGCCACGCCCTGGCAGGCTTGAAGCACCTCCTGGCCGTGATCATGCTTCATGGCGCCTGGCGGAGGCGGTACGTGCGCAACGCGGACACCATCATAAACCTGCAGGTCGGCGTATCCGGTCATCCACACGGCGCCCTGACGATCCACCATGGAGCAGTCGGAGCCCGGCCCGAGCCCTGCCATGCGAACAGGGGGTGCCTCGTTTTTGAAATAGAGCGCGTTTTCCTTGAGGCTGCCTACCCACAACCCGCCGGAACGATCCGGCGCTATGGTCAGGTCGGTCTTCCTTCCCGGAAAGACGACGGGAATGAATTTGCCCACGCTGAAACGATCGATGCCTCGTTCAGTCGCCACCCAGATATTGGCCTCACGGTCCATGAAATAGGCCTTTACCACCTCACCGCTTAAGCCCTCGATCTTGCTGAAGTGTTCCTCGCTGGCTATCGCATCCTGGTTGTTCTTCCAGCGAACCCGGCTGATCCCGTCGCGATCCTCCCGGTTGGCCCAGAAGGCCCCGGAAGAGTCGCGCAAGGTTGCCCAGTACACGTTGTAACTTTCATGCCACGGGACGGAGGGAGGCAGACCCAGTTGGTCGTGCTTGGCCTTGGCAAAATCAGTAGCCAGCAGTTGCCCGGTGTCCTCATCGACCAGGAAGGCAGCTCGTGGTTCAAAGAAATAAAGGCGGCCACTGATTCGACCAAGCCACTGGGGCTCATACGCCGGGTCACCATCGCCGGGTCGGGCGACCTTCTCCCAACGCCCACGGCGTTGCCGGGCTAGGCCACGGGTGGAGGCAACCCAGAGGGAGCCATCCTTCGTACGCGCAAAGCCAAGCACGCTTCCGCCCGGAAGCAGTGCTTCAGGTACGTTCGAGATCTTGCCTTGCCGCAATACGCTAACGCCGCCGAAAGTGTAACCAATCCACAGGTCACCATTAGGCTCCGGAAACAGCTGGGAAACGTTGATCTTCGGCAGCAAGTCGGTAGGGCTGCGATCGAAACGCACACCATCGAACCGGATCAGGCCGTTCTGCGAGCCCATCCATAGAAACCCATCGGGCG
>NZ_DATHFX010000461.1:0-9680 GCF_035317885.1 Pinirhizobacter sp. | reverse complement strand
AGCACTGTTCCACGCCGCCTTCGCCCTGGCCCTGGTGGCCGGGCCCTTGGCGGCCTTCGCCGCCGAACTGGCTACGCCAGTAGGCACCTGGAAGACCATCGACGACAAGACCGGCCAGCCCAAGGCCCTGGTGCAGATCACCGAAGCCGGCGGCAAGCTGGAAGGCAAGATCATCAAAGTGCTCAAGTCCGACGACGGTCCCAATCCGGTCTGCAAAGCCTGCGACGGCGAGCGGAAGGACAAGCCCGTGGAGGGCATGACCATCCTGTGGGGGTTGGCGAAGGATGGCGATGAGTGGAACGGCGGGCAGATCCTGGATCCCAAGAACGGCAAGATCTACAAGGCGAAGATGTCCCTCGACGACGGCGGTCGCAAGCTCAACGTGCGCGGTTACATCGGGTTCTCGCTGATGGGCCGCAGCCAGGTCTGGCAGCGCCAGGAATAACCCCGCAATCCAGGCCCGGCGACTGCAAGGGTCGCCGGGCACATGCCATAATCACCGGTCACTCCCCGCCCGGTCCCGACATGGCGCGCATCCTCGTCACGAACGCCCTTCCCTACGCCAATGGCCCGCTGCACCTGGGCCACATGCTGGGCTATATCCAGGCCGACATCTGGGCACGTTCGCAGCGCATGAGCGGCCACGAGGTTTACTACGTGGCGGCCGACGACGCGCATGGCACGCCGATCATGCTGGCCGCGGAAAAAGCCGGGGTTACGCCGGAGGTCTTCATCACGGCCATCCGCGAAGGCCACGAAGCGGATTTTGGCGATTTCAGCTTCAGCTACGACTACTACCACACCACGCATTCGACCGAGAACCAGGAACTGGCCTCGCTGATCTACACCCGCCTGCGCGATGGCGGTTTCATCGCCCGCCGCGACATCAAGCAGCTGTACGATCCCGAGCGCGGCATGTTCCTGCCCGACCGCTATATCAAGGGCACGTGCCCCGTCTGTGGCACGGCCGACCAGTACGGCGACAATTGCGAAAACTGCGGCGCCACTTATGCACCGACCGACCTGATCGATCCGTACTCGGTGATGTCCGGCGCCAAGCCCGTGCTGCGCGATTCGGAGCACTACTTCTTCGAACTGGGCAAGTTCGAGGTGTTGCTGCGCGAC
Organism: Pinirhizobacter sp.; assembly: GCF_035317885.1. GTDB lineage: Bacteria > Pseudomonadota > Gammaproteobacteria > Xanthomonadales > Rhodanobacteraceae > Pinirhizobacter. Next base: position 8,555 of record NZ_DATHFX010000461.1, on the reverse strand, counting down.
TGGTTCGCAGGCAAGACCACCCACGGCGCCGCCGTGGCGAACCCGGGCGTGGTGGCCAAGCTCATGGAATGGCTCGACGGCGGCCTGCGCGACTGGGACATCTCCCGCGACGCGCCTTACTTCGGCTTCCCCATTCCCGACGCGCCGGGCAAGTATTTCTACGTGTGGCTGGATGCGCCGGTGGGGTACCTGGCCAGTTTCAAGGCGTTGTGCAATGAGAAGGGCATCGATTTCGATGCCTACCTCGCCGAAGGCAGCGACACGGAACTGCATCATTTCATCGGCAAGGACATCATCAATTTCCACGGCCTTTTCTGGCCGGCCATGCTGCACGGGGCGAAGATGCGCACGCCCACGGCGCTGCACGTGAACGGCTATCTCACCGTCAACGGCGGGAAGATGTCCAAGTCGCGCGGCACCTTCATCCAGGCGCGCACCTATCTGGAATCGGGCCTTCACCCGGAAGTACTGCGTTATTACTTCGCTACGCTGCTGAGCCCCGCGCCCGTGGACGTCGACCTCGACCTGAAAGCCTTCGAGGAGCGCGTGAACTCGCACCTGGTGGGCAAGTGGGTGAACATCGCCAGCCGAACCGCGGGTTTCGTGCACAAGTTCTTCGATGGAAAGCTCTCTTTGGGCCTGGCGCCCACCGAGGCTGCACTGTGGAAGGAACTGCTGGCCCTCTATGAGCCGGTGGCCCAGCTCTACCGAGACGACGAACTGGCGGAAGTCACGCGTCGTTTCGTTGCCATGGCCGACATCGTCAACGGCCATATCGCAGCCACCGCGCCATGGGCCATGGCCAAGAATGAAAGCCAGCGCGAGGCGCTGCACCAGGTTTGCAGCTTCGCCGTGCAGGCGTTCCGCTTGCTCGCCGGCATGGTCAAGCCGATCATGCCGCGGACGGTGGACGCCGCGGAGATCTTCCTGCGCGCCCCCGTCGACAACTTCGATGACGCGCGCCGCGCGCTTCCCGGCCATGCCATCGGCCCGTTCGAAGCGTTGCTATCACGCATCGACGGCAAGCACATCACCGCGATGGTCGAGGCATCGAAAGATTCCCTCGCCCCGAGCGAAGCCCCCAAGCCCGCCAAAAAGCCCGCCTCGCCCAAGACCATGACCGATACGATCACCACCAACACCGACGCAACCGTCATCAGCATGGATGACTTCGCCAAACTCGACCTGCGCATTGGCAAAGTGCTGGCATGCGAGTTCGTCGAGGGCTCGGACAAGCTCCTGCGTTTCGAGCTGGATGCGGGCGTGCTTGGCAAGCGACAGATCTTCTCGGGCATCCGCGCCGCCTATGGCGAGCCTGCGACACTGGTGGGCCGCAACGTCGTGTTCATCGCCAACCTGGCGCCGCGCAAGATGCGCTTCGGCGTATCGGAGGGAATGATCCTCTCCGCAGGTTCAGGCGGCGGCGATCTCTTCCTGCTCGACGCCGACCAGGGCGCAGCGGCAGGCGCCACCGTCCGCTGACCTCCTGATGCCCACGCTCGCCGACCGGATCGACGCGGTACTGCCGCAGACCCAGTGCGAGCAATGCGGTTTCCACGGATGCCGACCTTATGCCGAGGCGATCGCCTCGGGCGCTGCGCCCATCAATCGCTGCCCGCCGGGGGGCAAGGCGGGTATAGATATCCTCAGTGCACTGCTGGGAGTGTCCGCGCTGGCGCTGGATCCAACGCACGGCGTGGAGAAACCGCGCCTGCTTGCGCGCATCATCGAGGCCGACTGCATCGGCTGCACCAAGTGCATCGGGGCGTGCCCGGTGGACGCCATCATCGGTTCGGGCAAGCTGATGCACACCGTGGTCGCCGATGACTGTACCGGCTGCGAGCTATGCGTACCGGCCTGCCCGGTCGACTGCATCGTGCTCGAGCCGATGCCGGCGACGCAGGTGGACATCGACCACGCCGACAGCGCCCGCGCGCATTTCAATCGCCGCGAGGCCCGCCTGGCTTCACGCACGCTTGCGCACGAGCGCGATCTAGCCAGTCGCAAGACAGCCACCGCGATGAGCCCGGTCGAAGCCGCACTGGCCCGCGCTCGCGCCCGCAAGCAGGAAGGACCGCCATGAAGAAGGCCGACGTGGCCGAAATGTTCTCGCGCCTGCGCGAGATGAATCCCCCCCCGACCACCGAGCTTGAATACTCCACGCCCTTCGAGTTGCTGGTTGCCGTGGCGCTGTCCGCGCAATCCACCGATGTCGGCGTGAACAAGGCCACGCGCAAACTGTTCCCCGTGGCCAATACGCCGGCGAAGCTGCTGAAGCTGGGCGAAGACAAGCTCAAGAAGTACATCAGCACGATCGGCCTGTTCAATACCAAGGCGAAGAACGTCATTGCCCTGTCCAGGATATTGGTCGAGCAGTACGACAGCCAGGTGCCGCGCAACCGCGAGGCACTGGAGTCGTTGCCCGGCGTTGGCCGCAAGACGGCCAACGTGGTACTGAACACGGCCTTTGGCGAGCCGACACTGGCAGTGGACACGCACATCTTTCGCGTCGCCAACCGCACGGGGCTCGCACCGGGCGCCAACGTGCGCGTGGTGGAGGACAAGCTGGTGAAGGTCATTCCAACAGAGTTCCTCCACGACGCGCACCACTGGCTGATCCTGCATGGCCGCTACGTGTGCAAGGCGCGCAAGCCCGATTGCCCGCAGTGCGTGATCAACGATCTTTGCAGGTACAAGCACAAGACCCAGGCAACGGAGCCGGCCTAAAGTGCCGGCTCCGTCAACCGGCCGCTTTACGCCACCTGGCGACCCTCTACCCTCTCGTCCAGCTGGTTCCAGTCCAACACTATTTCGATGCCGCGCGATTGCGCATTGCGCTCCCATTCTTTCAACAGCTCAAGGCACGCCTGGTCCACGTGGCTAAGCTCAGTGATATCGACGGTCACCTTCGTGTTGGCCCGCATGGCATCGAGTTTGCGCGCCATCGCCGGCACCTGCAGAAACGTCGCCGAGCCCTTCAGGTTGAAGGTGGCATGGCCCGGCTCGTCATGCTCGTGCAGGTCGGCCCTCAGCTTCGACGACAGAAGGGCGAGGCGGAAAAGCGACAAGCCGAAACCAATGATTACGCCTACCAGCAGGTCGGTAGCCACGATGGCCACCATGGTTGCCATGTAGACCACCGCGGTACCCTTGCCGTAGACGGCCAGCTCCTTGACCTGACGGAACTTCACCATCTTGACGCCGGTGAACACGAGGATGCCGGCCAGGCACGACACGGGCGTCATGTTCAGCAACCATGGCAACAGCATCGCCAACACCAGCAGCCAAGCTCCATGCAGAATCGTCGCCATGCGTGTGGCCGATCCGGCCTGCACGTTAGCCGCACTACGCACAATCACGCCTGTCATCGGCAGGGCGCCAAGCAGGCCGCAGAGCATGTTTCCAACACCTTGCGCGGTAAGTTCCTTATCGTACTTCGTGCGTTCACCGTTGTGCATACGGTCCACCGCGGCGGCTGAAAGCAATGTTTCGGCACTGGCAATGAAGGCGAAGGTGACGGCCGCAATCAACAGGTTCTCGTCAAGCAGGCCACGCATGCTGTCAAACGTGGGCAGCGTAATAGCAGAGGCCAGGCTGGCCGGTACGTTGACCAGGTTTACGCCAATGCCAAGCAGCTGCACTGTGGCGGTTACCGCCACCACGGCGAGCAGCGCCCCAGGTACGAAGCGCAACTTCGATGGACGAAACTTTTCCCAGGCAAGCATGATGCCGATGGTCGCCAGGCCCACGCAGAGCGCCGCGATGCCGGGTCCGCGAAGGGCTATGGCCAGCGCACCAGGCAACGCAGCGAAGTTCTCGAGTCCTCGCGCCAGCGGCTTGGCATCGAGCATGACGTGGATCTGCGACGCCACGATGAGAATGCCGATGCCCGACAGCATGCCGGACACGACAGCCGGGGACGTCATGCGAAACCATATGCCGACACGGCAAAGGCCCGCCGCCACCTGGATCAGCCCCGCGAGAAGGACCACGGGGCCCAGTGCCGCCACACCGTAACGTTGCACCAGCTCGAACACGAGCACGGCCAAACCAGCCGCCGGACCGCTCACTTGCAAGGGTGAGCCCGCGAAGGCACCCACCGCCAGCCCACCGATGATGCCGGTGACCAGCCCCGTGGCCGGCGGCATGCCTGAAGCGATCGCGATGCCCATGCACAAGGGAAGTGCCACAAGGAAGACCACGATCGAACCAAGCAGGTCGCGTCCGAACAAGCCTTGGGAGAAATAGCCTTTCATACGAAATCCTTCAAGCCGCCGTGGCCACGGTGGAAGCAAACCGCGCCATGGGCGTGGCTTGGGGTAGCGGGGTGCCATCGCAGGGAATGTCGACAAAGCGGCCGGTGCCACCATCGAACACGCGAATCGCCGCTTCGCCGATGTCGTACACCCAACCGTGAATGCTCAACGACCCGTTGGCCACGGCGGCCGCTACCACGGGTAGCGTGCGCAGGTGCTCAAGCTGGCCCACGACGTTTTCCTCGGTCAGGCAGCGAAGATGTTCATCCGCGTGAAGGTGGGAGGCGTTTTCCGCCACGACGTGCCGGGCGACGTCGGCATGTTTGAGCCAGTCGGCTACCGACGGCATACCGCTGAGCTCGGAAGGATTGAGCAGGCCCTTCATGGCACCACAATCTGAATGCCCGCAGATCACGATATGCTGGACTTTCAGTACTTTTACCGCGTACTCGATAGCTGCGACCACGCCGCTGACATGTTGCGCATACGGGGGCACGATGTTGCCAACGTTTCGGTAGACGAACAGATCGCCCGGCTGTGCGCAGAAAATCATCTCGGGCATCACGCGCGAGTCGGCGCAGGTGATGAACATGGTGTGCGGGCTCTGGCCGCTGGCCAGGCGTTCAAACAGCTCCCGCTGTTCGGGATAAATATCGCGGCGAAACGATTCGAAACCGTTGATCAGGCGATTCATGGAAATCTCCAGGCGAATGCTGCCACCCACGCGGCACGCGGGAGGCAAGCATGAATTGGGTTAGGCGAGCGAGCGAATTAGCGCAAGCTGGGTGTCATGCGGAAAACGGGGAGCCGCGGCCGGAGGCCGCTGGGCGAGGCGGGATCAGCCTATCGGAGGGCGCAACTCGAGCGTGGGGCGATGGTCGCGCCGCGAGGGCTCACCATGCGGGTCAATGCATAGTGTGGGTGCGATCGCTGGCAGGTAGGTCAAGGACGCAGGTAACGCGGCGTCTTCGACATCGTGATCGTCTGCGGCGACTGGGACCTGGATGAGGTCGGCATGGTGTCCGGCATCGGCATGGAATGCAGCCACCATCGATCCTTCGACCGGCGGGGAAACGTCGCCGTGTGCAAAAGCCGGTAACACCCATGCAAGCGCGGCGGCCAGGATGGCCATCATCAAGGGGCGAGCGAGGGATCGATACGACATTAATTCAAACTACGCACATGAGCGACGGCTGGCAAGTGGTGCAGCACAACAAAATAAGCTTTCAGTCAGGAAACTACGACCGTTTCCCTCTGTTTCAGGTCTTGGCCGGTCCCACGCCAGGATAAGCTCCCTTTAAGCTTCTACCCTCATCCTTCCGGTCCCGGGGCCGCCACCGAGAGTCCGCCAACGTGCATATTGTCCTCGTCGAAGACGACGAACAACTGGGCCATGCCATCCACCACGCACTGCTGCAGCAGTCGTACGCGGTGACATGGCTCCACACCGGGCGCGAGGCGGCCGAGGCGCTTCGCGATCGTTCGGCCGATCTTGTGTTGCTGGACCTTGGGCTGCCCGACCGCGATGGGCTGGAGGTATTGGCCGAAGCACGCCGCACCGGCATTCGCACACCGGTCCTGGTGATGACCGCGCGCGATGCAGTTCAGACTCGCGTACGCGGCCTGGACCTGGGTGCCGACGATTACCTTATCAAACCCTTCCACCTGGAAGAGCTGGCTGCGCGCATACGCTCACTTACCCGGCGTGCACAGGGTCTGGCCGACAGCTATGTTGAAGCCGGGGAGTTACGCATGAACCTTGCCACTGCCGAGGTGAGCTTCCATGGCCAGCCCGTCATTCTCACGCGCCGCGAGTTTGCCCTGCTCCGCGTACTGATGGAGCGCGCCGGACGCATCGTGCGGCGGGAAACGCTGGAGAATGCCCTGTATGGTCTTGAACCGAGCATCGACAGCAACGCCCTTGAGGTCCAGGTGCACTGGCTTAGGCGCAAACTCAGCCCGGAAGTGATCCATACCGTGCGTGGCGTCGGTTACATGGTGCCGCGGGAGCCGCGATGAAATCCCTTGGGCTGGGTGCACGACTGACGCTGTTGAACATCGCGGTGATGGTGGTCGTGCTCATTCCGCTAGGTGTCATCAGCTACCAGCGCGAAAGCCGTGAAATGAACCAACTGCTCGACGGCCGCCTGGCACAGGCGGGCCGCACCCTGGGCAATCTGATCGAGCACAGCGAGGAAATGACCGCGCACGCACCTGGACCGCAATCATCCCTGGCCACGGCCGTGGCCCCGGCGGTGGTCGTTGCGGTGCGCCGGCACAACTACGAGCCGGAAGTCGGCTTCCAGGCTTATGACCCCCACGGCACGCCTATCGCCGCGACCGAGAACCTGGCCGACCTTCCTGCCCCTACGGACGCGGATCTGGGATTCCACGACCTAAGGCACGACGATCACGCGTGGCGTCTATTCACCCTGCGCAACCGTGCCGGTCTGTTGATCCGCATCGGAGAACGATCGGACAACCGGCAGGACATTACGCGTGGCCTGGTGCTTGAACACAGCCTGCCACTGTTGATCGGCCTGCCGCTTCTGGCCGTCCTGATCGGACTTGCCGTGCGCCATGGCCTCACGCCGCTGCGCGCACTTACCTCGCAGCTGGATGAGCGCACACCCGGGAGCCGCCAACCGGTCGAGATAGCCGAACCCACACCCGAACTGCGTCCCCTGGTCGAAACCTTGAACCTGCAATTCGAACGACTCGAAAATGCGCTGGAACGCGAGCGCCGTTTCAACGCCGACGTTGCCCATGAATTACGCACGCCGCTAACAGCCACGATGATCCATCTGGAAAGCGCGATGATCGCCAGTGGTGCTTCGATGGCCACGGGATCGGCACTTTTCAGTGCGCAACAAAGCCTGCAGCGCCTGGCCCGCCGTATCGAGCAGATCCTTGCCCTGGCCAGGATCGAGGCAGGCGCCGCCGCCAGCGAACGCGAAAGGGTTGACCTGGTCGCGCTTGCCAAGGACGTCATCGAGGAACTCGCGCCGCTGATCGTGGAAAAGGATATCTCCATGAGCCTTGCCACGAGCGAGCCGGGCATGGTGCTGGCCGCTTACGAGGCGGCCATGACGGCGATGCTTCGCAATGTGATCGAGAACGCACTGCGGTACGCACCCGTGGGCGGGAAGGTCGATGTAGACCTCAACGCCGGCCCGGACCTGGTGGTGATCGATGTCCGCGACAACGGGCCGGGTATACCGCCTGAGCGTCGCGCGGCCGTATTCGACCGATTCCTGCGCGGCGCGAACGAACCGACGTCCGGCTTCGGGCTTGGCCTGAGCATCGTCAAACGCGCCGCCGAACTGCACGAAGCCCGGGTGGACCTGCGAGAACCGCCCGAGGGCACGGGACTGCACGTGCACATCCGCTTGCCCCGCCGATCCTAGGTCGAGCCGGGCCCGGCATGGAAGGCCGACCCTTGGACTGGCCAAAAGGTTGACATAAGGTTCGGCCCCCATCCTGCGGACAGCCCCAAAAGGGGCACCACCGTCCCAGGAGTCGCTCCATGCTTGCACTCGTCCGCATCGCGCTGTCACGACCGTATACGTTCGTGGTGCTTGCGCTGGCGATCCTGATCGCGGGGCTACTGGCCTCGGCGCGCACGCCCACGGACATCTTCCCGGACATCGGCATTCCGGTGATCAGCGTGGTGTGGACCTACAACGGCCTGCCACCGGACCAGATGTCCGGCCGCGTCATCTACTACTACGAACGCCAGCTGACGACCTCGGTGAACAACATCGAGCATATCGAATCGCAATCGCTGCCTGGCGCAGGCATCGTGAAGATTTTCTTCCAGCCCGGCGTCGACATCCGCACCGCGACTGCCCAGGTCACTTCCATCTCGCAGACGGTCGTCAAACAGATGCCCCCGGGCATCACTCCGCCGCTGATCCTCAATTACAACGCTTCGACCGTGCCTGTTCTGCAAATGGCGCTGTCCAGCGCCACGATTCGTGAATCGACGATTCGCGACCTGGCGCAGAACTCGATTCGCCCGACGCTGGTATCCGTGGCGGGCGTGGCCATTCCCACGCCTTATGGCGGCAAGCAGCGGCAGGTCACGCTCGACCTGGACCCGCAGGCGCTGCATGCGAAGGGTCTCTCGGCCCAGGATGTAGCCACCGCGCTGGCCGCTCAGAACCAGATCATTCCCGTGGGCACGGCCAAGATTGGCACCTTCGAATACCACGTGCAATTGAACAACAGCCCCGAGGCGATCGAGGCGCTCAATGCGTTGCCGATCAAATCCGCGGACGGCGCCACTATCACCATCGG
>NZ_DATHFX010000460.1:0-5165 GCF_035317885.1 Pinirhizobacter sp. | reverse complement strand
AGATCGCCCCCATCGGCGACCAGTCCCTATTCGTCTCCGGCGCGATTTCCGGCGTAGCGAAAGAAGGCGTCATTGCCGCCGCCCTGACCAGCCTGATGATCCTGTTGTTCCTGGGCAGCTGGCGCTCCACGGTGATCATCGCCATTTCCATTCCGCTGGCTATCTTAGGTTCCATCGCGGCGCTGTCGGCCATTGGCGAAACCCTGAACATCATGACCCTCGGCGGCCTGGCGCTGGCGGTGGGTATCCTGGTGGACGATGCCACGGTGACCATCGAGAACATCAACTGGCACCTTGAGCAAGGCAAGGAAGTAGAGGAGTCCATCCTTGATGGCGCGGCGCAGATCGTCACCCCGGCATTCGTGTCGCTGCTGTGCATCTGCATCGTGTTCGTGCCGATGTTCTTCTTGAATGGCGTGGCGCGCTTCCTGTTCGTGCCGATGGCCGAGGCTGTGATGTTCGCCATGGTGGCCAGCTTCATCCTGTCGCGCACCCTGGTGCCGACCATGGCCAACTACCTGCTGCACAAGCACCAGGCGGGCGAGGAACATGGCCATTCGATGGCGCCTTCGCGTAATCCGCTGGTGCGTTTCCAGCGCGGCTTCGAAAAGCGCTTTGAAAACATCCGCGGCGGTTACCACGGGCTGCTGGCGTTGGTAATGGAATACCGCAAGGTGTTCGTGATCGGGTTCCTGGCATTCGTGGTGGCGACCTTCGCGCTGGTGCCGTTCCTGGGCAGGAATTTCTTCCCGTCGGTGGATTCGGGCCAGATCCTGATGCACGTCCGGGCGCCGGTGGGTACCCGCGTTGAGGAAACCGCGCGCATCTTCGCCGACATCCAGGCGTCGATCCGCCGCATGGTGCCCGAGGAAGAGCTGGGCACGGTGGTGGACAACATCGGCCTATCGATCTCGGGCATCAACAATGCCTATAACAACACCGGTACCATCGGCGAGCAGGACGGTGACATCCAGATCGCGCTGAAGGAAGACCACGCGCCCACGGCCAAATACGTCAAGGCCTTCCGCGAGCGGCTGCCGCGTGAGTTCCCCGGCGTGACGTTCTCCTTCCCGCCGGCGGACATCATCAGCCAGATCCTGAACTTCGGTTCGCCCGCGCCGGTGGATCTGCAGATCCGCGGCAATAATATCGGCGCGAACTTCGACTTCGCCAACAAGGTGCTGCGCGAGATCCGCCGCGTTCCGGGCGTAGCCGATGCGCGCATCCAGCAGTCGCAGCAGAACCCGGTGTTCAACGTGGATGTCGATCGCACCCGCGCGCAGCTGGTGGGCCTGACCGAGCGTGACGTCACCAACAGCCTGGGCGTGAACTTCGCAGGTTCCAGTCAGGTCGCCCCGACCTACTGGCTGAATCCGCAGAACCAGATCTCCTATCCGATCGTCATGCAGACGCCGCAATACAGCCTGGACAGCCTGCCCGCACTTGAGAACCTGCAGGTGTCCGGTCCCGGTGGTTCGCAGATCCTGGGCGGTTTCGCAAAGCTCACGCGCACCAACTCCAACGCGGTGGTTACCCAGTACAACATCCAGCCGGTGGTGGAGATCTACGCCACCACGCAGGATCGCGACCTTGGCGCGGTGGCCACGGACATCCAGAAGATCATCGATGCCCACCAGAAGGAATTGCCCAAGGGCTCGAGCATGGCCCTGCTGGGCCAGGTGCAGACGATGAACAACGCCTTCAGCGGCCTGATCTTCGGCCTGCTCGGCGCGGTGGTGTTGATCTATCTGCTGATCGTGGTGAATTTCCAGTCGTGGAGCGATCCGTTCGTGATCATCACGGCGCTACCCGCGGCGCTGGCCGGCATCATCTGGATGCTCTTCGCCACGCACACCACGCTCTCGGTGCCCGCGCTTACCGGCGCCATCATGTGCATGGGCGTGGCCACGGCCAACTCGATCCTGGTGGTGAGTTTCTGCCGCGAGCAGCTGGCCCTGCATGGCGACGCCGCCAAGGCAGCGCTCGAAGCGGGTTTCGTGCGCTTCCGCCCGGTGCTGATGACGGCTCTGGCCATGATCATCGGCATGGCGCCCATGGCGCTTGGGCTGGGCGAGGGCGGCGAGCAGAACGCCCCGCTGGGCCGCGCGGTGATCGGCGGCCTGGTGTTCGCCACTGCGGCCACGCTCCTTTTCGTACCTGTCGTTTTCGCCATCATCCACGGGCGGCATGCCCGCACCGCACCCGCGGCGCCTGCTTCCGGAGAACCTGTCCATGTCTGACAACATCACCAAGCCCTCGCGTCGCGGCTTGCGACTAGCCGGCCTCATTGCCCTGGTCGTGGTCGTGGCCATCGTAGTGGCCGGCATCGCCACCCGCGCCGCGGATGCCCGCCGGCTGCGCACGTGGACCGACGACCAGGCCGTGCCCACGGTCACCGTTGCCCCGCCGTCCCCGGACATTGACGGCGCGCCGCTGCAGTTGCCCGGTCGCACGCAGGCCTATTCGCGTGCACCGCTGTTCGCCCGGGTCAGCGGCTACCTGAAATCGTGGTCGGTGGACATCGGCGGCAAGGTCAAGGCAGGCCAGTTGATCGCCGAGATCGAAACGCCCGACCTCGACCAGCAACTCCTGCAGGCCAAGGGAGCACTTGCCAGTGCACAGGCCAACGCAGCGCTGGCGGCAACCACCGCCAAACGCTGGCAGTCGATGCTGGGCTCCGATTCGGTATCCAAGCAGGAAGTGGATGAAAAAACCGCCGACTACACTGCCAAGCTCGCCATGCAGCGCGCGGCGCAGGCGGATGTGGACCGGATCCAGGCGCTGAAGGGCTTTACCCGCATCATCGCGCCGTTCGATGGCGTGGTCACCGCGCGTAACACCGATGTCGGTGCGCTGATCAACGCCGGTGGCGGCACGGGCCCGGAACTCTTCGAGGTGTCGGATATCCGCAAGCTTCGCGTGTATGTGCGCGTGCCGCAGAACTACGCCCCGAATATCCACAACGGCGACACCGCCGAGCTCACCGTGCCTGAGTACCCGGGCAAGAGCTTCAGCGCGAAGGTGGAAGCCTCAGCCGGCGCGATCAACGCCGAGTCGGGCACGACCCTGGTGCAGCTGGCCGTGGATAACGCCGATGGCAAACTGATGCCCGGTGCCTTTGCTAATGTCAGTTTCAAGCTGCCCGCCGACGCAAATGCCTTCAGCATCCCGGCCAGTGCACTGGTATTCGATGCCAAGGGCATGCGCGTAGCGACGCTGGGCCCCGACAACCGGGTGAAGTTCAAGCGCGTGACCGTTGCCCGCGACCTGGGCAAGACGATCGAACTGGGCTCCGGCGTCGACCCGCAGGATCGCGTCATCGAGAACCCGCCCGATGGGCTGGACGATGGCGATCCGGTGAAGCTTGCTCCCAAGGACAACACGGCGGAAACCCATGGCAAGGCCTGATCGCGCGATCCTCGTCGCCGCGCTGACAGCCCTGCTCGGCGCGTGCTCGCTTGCACCGAAGTACGAAGTCCCCCAGGTACCGGTGGCCGACCAGTACAAGCAGGTAGGCCCGTGGGCACCAGCCCAGCCTGCCGATGCACTGCCGCGCGATGGCTGGTGGCATGCCTATAGCTATTCGCGCCTGGATCAATTGCAAACAAAGCTTGCCGTCAACAACGCCGATCTCGCCGCGGCGCTGGCGCACTATCAGCAGGCCGAAGCCTTCCGCAAGGAAATCCGCTCAGGCCTGTTCCCGACCATCGGCGTCGATGCCAATGCCCAGCGCGACCGGCAGTCCGATACCAGGCCGCTGCGCGGCGCACTGGGGTCACCAACCTCGCCGCGTGCGTACAACTCGTTCACCGTCGGCGCGGACCTCGACTACGAGGTCGACCTTTGGGGCCGCGTGCGCGACAGCGTAAAAGCCGGCAATGCCGAGGCCGAGGCCGCCGCGGGCGACTTTGCTTCCGCGCGGCTAAGCCTGCAGGCGCAGCTGTCGGACAGCGTGATCGTGCTCAACGGCCTGGACCGCCAGATCGACCTGCTTCAGCAGAGCATTGTGGCTTTCGAAAAAGCGTTGCAGCTCACCGAGGATCGCCATGCCGGCGGCATCGCCTCGGGGCTGGATGTGGCGCGCGCGCAGACACAGGTCTCCAGCGCACGTTCGCTGCTGAAGCAGACCCAGGCCCAGCGCGAGATCACCGAGCACGCGGTTGCCGTGCTGGTGGGCGATTCAGCGTCGACGTTCTCGCTGCCGACGGATCTCACCGCGGTCAACCTGCCGGCGATCCCGGTGGGCGTGCCTTCGACCCTGTTGCAGCGCCGTCCCGACATCGCCGCCGCCGAACGCCGCACCGCGGCGGCCAATGCCCAGGTGGGCGTGGCCCGGTCGGCGTACTTCCCGCAGATCACGCTGGATGCGCAGGGCGGCTACCAGAGCGCGCTCTATGGCGGCCTGTTGAATGCACCGAATCACTTCTGGTCGCTGGGTCCGAGCTTCCTGTTGACGCTATTCGATGGCGGCCTGCGCAAGGCCGGCGTTGAAGCCGCCAAGGCCGCCACCGACGAAGCCGGCGCGAAATACCGCAGCGTGGTGCTGAACGCCTTCGCCCAGGTGGAAGACAGCCAATCCCAACTGGCCGACTTCGCCTCTGCCATTGAAGACCAGCAGGCCGCGGCCGACGCCGCACAGAAAACCCTGGACCTTTCACTCGAGCGCTACAAGCAGGGCGCCGTCGGCTACCTGGACGTCGTCACCGCCCAGCAGACCGCACTGGATGCCAAGCGCAGCCTGATCGACCTGAAGACCCAGCAACTGCGCGCCAGCGTCCAGCTGGTCAAGGCCCTCGGCGGCGGCTGGCAGCAAACCTGACCTAGACCATTAAGACCATTAGGGGTCAGAGTCATTTAAACCCATTGGCCCGCGAGGGCCGCGTAAATGACTCTGACCCCTTAAGTGTCTTAAGTGCGGTGGCCTTGCTGTCTGTCCGTGTCCAGTCGCAAGTTGTCCGCGGACACGGCCCCAGGCCTTGCATCTTGCGCTGCAGCGCGCCTTCGCAGTGGCACGCTGGTTGCTACGCTACCTCCCAAGGGGAACAGGGGCGACACGGATGGGTAGTTATTACGTGCAGTTGGCGCTGGGCAGTTTCCGGCGCAACCCAGTGCTTACGGCGCTGATGGTATTGGCCATTGCAGTCGGGGTGGCCATGTCGATGACG
>NZ_DATHFX010000459.1:0-3589 GCF_035317885.1 Pinirhizobacter sp. | reverse complement strand
GCGAGAGATTCTCGGTCGACCAGGCCTAAGCTGCCGCTTGCCCGTCACGGGCTTTTGACGCTATTATTGTGGGCTGCCGTCCGTCTGGACGGTAAGACTTGCCTCACCGCACCCGCGGGAGGCTGCCATCCCCGCAAGGGGTGACATCCACAAGGAGACACCATGCGTCATTATGAAGTCGTGTTCATGGTCCACCCGGACCAGAGCGAACAGGTGCCGGCCATGATCGAGCGTTACAAGACGCTGATCGAAGGCGACAACGGCAAGATCCACCGCCTGGAAGATTGGGGCCGCCGCCAGCTGGCCTACCCGATCGCGAACCTGGCCAAGGCCCACTACGTCATGCTCAACATCGAAGTTGGGCAGAACGCGCTGAACGAGCTGGAATCCGGCTTCCGTTTCAACGACGCGGTGCTGCGCCACCTGGTGATCAAGCGTGACGAGGCCGACATCGAGCCTTCGTTCATCATCAAGAGCAAGGAAAAGGACGACGCCAAGGGTTCGCGTCGTCGTGACGACGATGGCGACAGCGACGACCGTCGCATCAGCCGTGATCCCGACGACAACGACGACTGATAGGAGCCCGACATGTCCAAGTTCTTCCGCCGCCGCAAGTTCTGCCGCTTCACCGCCGAGAACGTGAAGGAGATCGACTACAAGGATCTCAACACGCTCCGCCAGTACATCACCGAGAATGGCAAGATTGTCCCCAGCCGCATTACCGGTACCAAGGCGCGCTACCAGCGCCAGCTGGCCACGGCCGTCAAGCGCGCCCGCTTCCTGGCGCTGCTGCCGTACACCGACAACCACGACATCTGATGCCCACGGGCCCGCGTAACGGCGGGTCCGTCCATCGATTTCGGACAGCCATCACGGCTGCGCGGGCAACCCCGCGCTAACGAAAAGGAATCATCATGGATCTCATCCTGCTGCAGAAAGTAAAGAACCTGGGCGACCTTGGCGACAAGGTCAGCGTCAAGCCCGGTTACGGCCGCAACTTCCTCCTGCCCACCGGCAAGGCCACCCGCGCCACGGCCGTCAACATCGCCCAGTTCGAGGCGCGCCGCGCCGAGTACGAGGCGAAGGCCAAGGAGCACCTGTCCGGCGCCCAGGGCCGCCAGGCCCAGATCGAAGGCCAGGAAGTGACCATCACCGCGAACGCCAGCCCCGAGGGCAAGCTGTTCGGTTCGGTCTCCACCCGTGACATCGCCGAGGCCCTCACGGCCAAGGGCATCGCCGTGGACAAGAGCGAAGTGATCCAGTCCGCAGGTCCGATCCGCAATACCGGCGAATACGACGTGATCGTCTCGCTGCATGCCGACATCCATGCGACCGTCAAGGTCTTCGTGGTGGCCGAGAAAGCGTAAAGCTTTCCTGCCAGGCATGGCCGAACGGGCGCCCTCGGGCGCCCGTTCTGTTTTATCCACCGCAATACATAGCAATACACAGCTTATCCACAGCTTATAGTCTCGGCCCGTGAGACCGGGACGCGTATCATCGTCCCCATAACCAGCGGCGCTTCGCCCGCTTCGAGGTCAGCGCATGTCGTTCGTTCCTGAACGTAAGTCCCAGAACGCCGCCATCGAGGCCCTGCGCGTCTCGCCCCATTCGCTGGAAGCCGAGCAGGCCGTGCTGGGTGGCCTGATGCTGGCCCCCGACGCCATGGACAAGGTGGCCGACAAGCTCGGCGAAGACGACTTCTACCGCAAGGACCACCGCCTGATCTGGCGTGCCATCGCCGAGCTTGCCAACAAGGGTATGCCCTGCGATGCGGTGACCCTGGGCGACTGGTTCGATGCCAATGGCATGGTCGAACTCGTCGGCGGCGCCAGCTACCTGATCGAACTTGCCAACGCCACGCCAAGCGCGGCCAACATCGCCGCCTACGCCGACATCGTGCGCGAGAAATCCGTGCTGCGGCAGCTGATCGACGCCGGTACGGCGATCACCGAGGACGGCTACCGGCCGGAGGGCAAGAGCGTCCAGGAAGTGATGGAGCTGGCCGAGCAGCGCGTATTCAAGATTGCCGAGAGCGGCGCGCGCGGCAAGAAAGATATCGTCTCGATGCGCACGGCCGTCTCGGAGGCCTTTCGCTTGCTGTCCCAACGCTACGAGAACCGCGGCCAGCTTACCGGTGTCTCCACCGGCTTCACGGACCTGGACGAACTCACGTCCGGCCTGCAGCCGTCGGACCTGATCATCGTGGCCGCGCGCCCGTCGATGGGCAAGACGGCCTTCGCCCTGAACATCGCCGAGGCGGCCGCCATGCGCGGCAAGAAGTCGGTGGCGGTGTTCTCGATGGAAATGTCCGCGTCCCAGCTGGCGTTTCGCCTTATCTCCTCGCTGGGCCGCATCCACCAGAGCCACCTGCGCACCGGCGACCTGGCCGAGGAAGACTGGCCGCGCGTCACCTCCGCCATCACCATGCTGTCGGACGCGAAGATCTTCATCGACGACACCCCGGCGATGTCGCCGGTGGAAATGCGTTCGCGCGCCCGCCGCCTGCAGCGCGAACACGGCCTGGGTTTGATCGTGATCGACTACCTGCAGCTGATGCAGGTGCCCGGGAACAAGGAGAACCGTGCCACGGAAATTTCAGAAATTTCGCGTGGACTAAAGGCCCTGGCCAAAGAGCTCGATGTTCCGGTGATTGCCCTGTCGCAGTTGAACCGTTCGCTGGAACAACGTGCCGACAAGCGTCCGATGATGTCCGACCTTCGCGAGTCGGGCGCCATCGAGCAGGATGCCGACGTAATCATGTTCATCTACCGCGACGAGTACTACAACAAGGAATCCCCGGACAAGGGCCTGGCCGAGATCATCATCGGCAAACAGCGTAACGGGCCCACCGATACGGTGAAGCTGGCCTTCCTTGGCCACTACACCAAGTTCGAGAACTACGCCCCCGATTCATACATCGGTGGCTTTGATTGATCCGACGCGGCACCATCCACGGGCGTCGCACTGAAGGACCCCGATGAGCCGCACCACCGTTGCCACCATCCACCTGGGCGCCCTGCGCCATAACCTGGGCAGGCTGCGCGAACTCGCCGCGCCCGCGCAGGTGATGGCGGTGGTCAAGGCCGATGCCTACGGGCACGGCCTGGAGCGCGTCGCCCGTGCGCTGGACGGCGAGGCCGACGCCTTCGCCGTGGCCGCCATCGCTGACGGCCTGCGCTTGCGCGCAGCGGGGCATAGGCAACGCATCGTGGTGCTGTCGGGCCCCGACTCCGCCGCCGATGTTCCCGAGATGCAGCGGCTGAAGCTCGAGGCCGCCATTCACCACGAATCGCAGCTGGCCTTGCTGGCCGACGCGCAGCCGAACCGTGGCCGCCTGCGCGTGTGGCTGAAGATCGATACCGGCATGCATCGCCTGGGGTTCGCCCCGGAGCTGGCAGGCGATATCCATGCACGCCTGGTGGCCATGCCCGGCGTGCATCCGCAGGTAGGACTGATGACCCACTTCGCCGAGTCCGAGGTGTTCGACGGCGAGGTCACGGCGGCACAACTGGCGCGTTTCCGCGCTGCCACCGATGGCATCGACGCTCCCCGGTCGCTGTCCAATTCCGCCGGCGTGGTCGGTTGGCCG
>NZ_DATHFX010000458.1:0-7960 GCF_035317885.1 Pinirhizobacter sp. | reverse complement strand
GTCCAGGCCTGGTTACCGAGGCGGATCTCGTGGCCCGGGACCATTCCGGCGAACTGCTTCGCCGCGCCCTTGCCTACGATCAGTTCGCGCATGCCTGGGTTGAATTTGCGCCCTTCGATGATCTTCACTTCCGGGCGCACGGCCCAGACCTGTTCGCCCACGCCACGCAATTGCACGCTGCCTTCGTCGTCGGCGGTGCCGCCCTTGATGGGAAGGTTCGCCGCCACGACGAGTTCGGGTGAAGCCAGGGGCTTGCCCTTGGCGTCCTGCGCGATCCCCTCTGCCTGCGGCACCAGCACGACGCTGTCGTGGTCGAGCACGGACATCACTTCGGAGGCCGAGGACCCGCGCATGACGATGGCAGTATCCGCGCTGCCTGTTTTGCGCAGGGTCTGGCTATAGCCTTCGGCCATGGCCAGCAGGGCCACCAGCACGCCCACCACTCCGGCGATGCCGATGACGATGACCGATGCCGAACCCAAGCGCTGGCGCAGCGTGCTCACACCCACCGCAGTCACCGAAGCGGCCTGCTTGCCGCGGCGGGTGAAGAGCATCCACGCCGCCACCACCACGGCCAGGGCCACGGCTCCCCACCAGGGTACGAGGACCCAACCGGCGATAAGCGCCGCCAACAGGATCAGCAAACCAAGATTGATCAGGAATTTCATGTGGTTCTCCCTAGCGACCAGCCAATGCATCGACGATGTTCAGGCGCATGGCGCGCAGCGCGGGTAGCAGGCCGACCAGCAGGCCGATCGCCACCATCAGCACCAGGCCCAGCACCCAGCTGTTCGCACCTACCCCGGGGAGGTTCAGCATGCCGCCGCTGCCCGCCGCAACCGCCGGCACCATGACGGTGGCCAGGCCCAGGCCAATCACCCCGCCAAGCAACACCAGCAGGATGGATTCGGCCAGCACCATGCCCAGCACGCTGCCGCTGGAGAAACCGATCGTCTTGAGCACCGCCAGTTCGCTGGTGCGCTCGCGCACCGCCTGCATCATGGTGTTGCCCGACAAGAGCAACAGGGTGAAGAACACCGCGCCCATGATCGAGCCCACGATCAGGCCGATGTCGGCCAGCTGCTTCATCCAGCTGGCGGTGGCGGCCTGTTCGGTCTGCGTGCGGGTTTCGTGATCGGAATTGGCCGAGATCGCATCGATTGCCTTGGCAACGCGATCAGCCTGGTTGACGTCGGTCACGCGGGTGACATACCAGCCGACGGAACCCTGGTTGTAAGGCGTGGTCTCGTCGAAGTACTTCCAGTGCAGCAGCATCAGCTGGTCGTAGAAGCCGCCGGCTTTCTTGTCTTTCGAATGGATGATGCCGACGATGTCGAAACTCCAGTTCTTGTCGCCCTGCCTGTTGGGGAAGATGGTCGACTGCATCGGGATCTTGTCGCCTAGCTTCCAGCCGAAACGCTTGGCCAGTTTCTCGCCCACAAGGATGCCCGTACGGGTGTCATCGAAGGCCTTGCGCTCGGCCGCGCTCACGTCCATCTCGGGATACAGGTCGACGTAATTGTTGTCCACCGCGAAGCTGAAGACCTGGTTGTGCGGGTCCTGGTAGGCACCGCCGAACCAGTTGGCATAGGTCACCATCTTCACGCCGGGCACCTGGGCGATCTGCGCTCCAAGCGCCGAGGGCAAGGTCTGGATGAAAGAAAGCTTCGAGCCGGTCTGCAGGCGCTGCGCACCGTTGGCGCTTTGCCCGGCCTGGTTGAACGAGGTGCGCACGGCATCGAGCATGCCGAACAACAAGAACGCGGTGATGATGGAAACGAGGGTAAGGATGGTCCGGGTCTTGCGCCGGAACAACGCCGCCCATATCAGGTGCAGGTATTTCATGGCCGACTCCTTTTAGGCGGTTGCCTGTTCGACCAGGGTGCCCTTGTCCAGGTGCAGGACATGATTGGCAGCCTCGGCGGCCTTGGGATCGTGGGTGACCATCACGATGGTCTTGCCGTGCTCGCGGTTGAGTTCGCGCAGCAGGCCAAGCACTTCCTCGGCCGATTGGCGGTCCAGGTCGCCGGTAGGCTCGTCGCATACCAGCAAGGTGGGATCGGAAACGATCGCCCGGGCGATGGCCACGCGCTGCTGCTGGCCGCCGGAAAGCTCGCCAGGCTTGTGCGATGAACGATCGTCCAGTCCCACCAGCTTCAGCGCGACGGCGGCGTTCTGCTTGCGCTGCGAGGCCGAAAGCTTGGTCAGCAGCAACGGCAGTTCCACGTTGCGCTGCGCCGAAAGCATCGGCATCAGGTTGTAGAACTGGAACACGAAACCCACGTGCTGCGCACGCCAGCGCGCCAGCTGGCCGCCACCGAGCTGGTCGATGCGCTGGCCGCCCACGGTGATGTTGCCGCCGGTGGGTGAGTCCAGGCCGCCGATGAGGTTCAGCAAGGTGGTCTTGCCCGAACCTGACGGACCCATCAATGCGAGGAAATCGCCCTGCTCGATGGCAAGGTTGACGCCATGCAGTACTTCCACCTTCTGCTTGCCGCGCTCATACACCTTGCTGACGTCGCGGATGTCGATAAGCGTACCCATGGTCCTCTCCCGATCGGTGCGCCGGCGGCGTGCCGGCAAGGTAATGCGTTGATTGAGTGGAAATCTTCGGTTCAGGGCGTTTTCGCAGGCTCCACCGCGGCGCCGTCGCGAAGATCGTCTGCCGGCGACACGACCACGGTGTCGCCGGCGTTCACGGCGGACGGCACGAGGCGAAGCTCGCCATAACTTTGCGTGGCGGGCGTCACCGCATGCTGACGCGCGCGGTTGTCGGCCACCACGAACACCACGTCGTGGCCATCGCGCTGCACGATCGCCTTGGCCGGCACCAGCACGCCCTTGGGGGGCGCCGCGGCCTTCACGGGCCGCGCATCCAGGAAGGACACGCGCACACCCATGTCCGGGACGATGCGTTCGTCCTTCAATTCCAGTGCCACGCGCACCTTCACCGTGGCCTTGCCGCGGTCGGCGGCGGGAACGATGGCGATCACGTGGGCGGGAATTTTCCAGTCGGGATAGGCGTCCAGGATGGCCTCGGCAGCCATGTCCGCCTTGACGCGGCCGATATAGGCCTCGTTGACATCCACGTCGATTTCCAGCGAATCCATGTCGACGATGGTGCCCACGCCAGTGCGGGTAAAGCCGCCACCGGCTGAAAGCGGCGAGACGATTTCGCCTACCTGCGCGGCCTTGTCGGTGATCACGCCGTCGAAGGGTGCGCGTACCACGGTGTAGTCGTAGTTCACCTGGGCCACGTTCACCTGCGACTGCGCTGAATCTGTCTGTCGATGGGCCGAACGCAACTGGGCCACCAGTGCATCGGTGGTTGCACGCTGCTGCTCGGCGGACTGTTTCGACACCAGGCCACGCTGGGCCAGCGCATCGGCGCGGATGACATCGCGGCGCGCCTGTTCGAGTTGGGCCGATACTTGCGCTGCCTGTGCGCTGCTCGCCAACGCGCTGGCCTTGGCAGCCTCGAGGCTGGCACGGTAACCGTTGTCGTCCAGACGAGCCAGGACCTGGCCCTTCTTCACCCGATCGCCTTCCTCGATCAACACTTCGGTGAGCGTGCCGGTGATCTGCGCCGATACCGTGGCCTGGCGGCGCGCGGTGATGTAACCGGTAGCCTGCAGCACGGAACCGGCACCGGACTGCGCCGTCGGCGCCGTGGCCTGGGCCGTCTGCACCGGCACCGCCTTGTTGCCCAGCAGCCACCAGGCGACAGCGGCGCCGATGGCCAGCACCAGCACGACCACGCCGACGATGATGGCGACCTTCAAACCGTTACCGCCGCCGTGCGACTCGCGCTGGGCGTGGTCGATGCGCAGTTGCTTCAGGAGTTCCGCGTTGCTCATCCCTTTCCCTTTCCCTGTAGGTCCGCGTGGGTGTGCCACGCATCGCGCCGTGGGTATGGCGATGTTGCTAGCTTGGCTGATGCCCCACATGCCAAGTAATGGCGGCCGATCAACCGCCTTCGATGACAGCTGTCATTTGTGCGGACGCCCCTTCGAACACGCTCCGCCCGGCAGGATACGGGGCCGGACGGGCAAAAACACGACCTGGCACATCTATGCCTAGACAGCTATTTCCCCTGGATGAAGAACCTGTCACGACAGGTTTGACAGCACAGGCACCCCCGCGCACGATGGATCGTCCCCTCCGCTGAAGTCCCTCCCTCATGAACTACGCACTACCCGTTCCCGACGTCCCCTCCATTGCCATCGACGGCCTGCCCCTGCGGTTTCCGGTGCGCCGGGTCTTCTGCATTGGCCGCAACTACGCCGAGCATGCGAAGGAAATGGGTGGCACCGTGGACAAGGCCAGCCCGATGTTCTTCACCAAGCCCGCCGATGCCCTGGTCACCGATGGTGCCGACGTACCCTATCCATCGGCGACCTCCGACCTTCATCACGAGGTGGAGATGGTGGTGGCGCTCAAGGCCGGCGGCAGCGATATCGACCCTGCCGACGCCCAGGCCCTGGTCTATGGCTATGCCATCGGCCTGGACCTCACCCGCCGCGACCTGCAGGCCGCCGCCAAGGCCAAGGGTGCGCCGTGGGACACCGCGAAAGGCTTCGACCACTCCGCGCCGATTTCCATGCTGGTGCCGGCCGATCGCGCCGGGGTGAATGGCGACACGCCCATTGCCTTGTTCGTCAACGGCCAGAAGCGCCAGTCGGCGACCCTGGGCGAAATGGTGCATTCGGTACCCGAGATCATCGCGGCGCTGTCGAAGCTGTATGAGCTCAAGGCCGGCGACCTCATCTACACCGGCACGCCCTCAGGTGTCGCCGCCTTGCAGCGTGGCGACCGGTTTGAAGCTACGTTGGGTAATATCGTCTCGCTGGAAGGCCGCATTACTTGAGGCGATTTGCACCATCACCACATGCTGGCCATTAGGCTTCGCGCTAGACACCATCCCATCAGCCCTCCGAGGAGACATCGATGAGCTTCGCCGCCGAATTCAAGAAATTCGCCTTGCGCGGAAACGTGATTGACCTCGCCGTGGGCGTGGTGATCGGTGCCGCGTTCGGCAAGATCGTCACTTCGCTGGTGGAAAACCTCATCATGCCGCCGATCGGCTACCTGATCGGCGGTATCGATTTTTCCAGCTACAAATGGGTGCTGAGTCCGGCGGACGCCGCCACCAAGACCGCCGAGGTAGCGGTGCAGTACGGTGTCTTCATCAACGTGGTGATCCAGTTCGCGATCGTTGCGCTGGCGATTTTCGCAGTGGTGAAGATGATCAACCGGCTTACGCGCCACGAGGAAGCGGTGGCGCCGCCCACCGCCGACCAGGTGCTGCTTGCCGAGATCCGCGACCTGCTCAAGAAGCAACAGGAACTGCCATAGGTCACGGCCGCGACCAGGCCGCGATGGCGGCATAATCGAGGTTTCACCTGACGGGGAATATCGATGCGCCGCCCACTTCGCCTTACCGCCCTGGCCGCGGGCCTGGTCTTCGCCAGCGGCGCCTTCGCCGCCAGTTCCACCACGATTCCCGCCGATGCGGTCACCGCGGCCACCAGCCTGCGCGACAAGGCCATGGCCGATGACACCGCCTATAACGTGGTGACCTCGCTCACCACGGAAGTGGGCGCGCGCCTGGCCGGCTCCCCCGCCGACCAGCGCGGTCGTGACTGGGCCGTGGCCAAGTTCAAGGCACTGGGCTTCGACAAGGTGTATGTGGAACCGGTGACCTATCCGCTGTGGGAGCGTCACTCCGAACACGGCGCCATCGTCGGTGAGCATGCACAGAATCTTGCGCTTACCGCCCTGGGGTACTCCGCCGGCACGCCCTCCGGTGGCCTCACCGCCGAGGTCGTGGCGTTCCCGACGCTGCAGGCGCTGAAGGATGCGGATCCCGCCAGCATCAAGGGCAAGATCGTCTACGTCGGCGCGAAGATGACCCGGCAAAAGGATGGCCACGATTACGGCATCGGTTCGCCCATGCGCACGCAGGGTCCGGTGATCGCCCAGTCCAAGGGTGCTGCCGCATTCCTCCTGCGCTCGGCAGGCACCGATGACCATAGCCGTACGCCGCATACGGGCGTCACTGGCTTCACCGATCCGGCCAAGGCCATCCCTGCAGCTGCACTGTCGCTGCCCGACGCCGACCAGATCGAACGCCTGCTGGCGATGGGCCAGCCCTTGCAGGTGAAACTCGACCTCGACGTCGGTTTCAAGGGCACCTACACCGGCGCCAATGTGATCGGCGAGATCACCGGCAAGAAGCACCCCAACGAAGTCGTGGCCATCGGCGGCCATCTGGATTCGTGGGACCTGGGCACCGGCGCGATCGACGACGGCGCGGGCGTGGCCATTGCCATGGCCGCCGCCAAACTGATCCACGACATGCCCCAGCGCCCGGACCGCACCATCCGCGTGATCGCCTTCGCCAACGAGGAAATGGGCTTGTGGGGCGGCCGCGCTTATGCCGACAAGCACGCCGGTGAAGTGGCGAAGTTCCAGCTGGGTACCGAATCGGATTTCGGCTCAGGCCCGGTGTGGCGCATGACCGCCAGCGTGAAGCCCGAGGCTCGTGCTGCCATCGAGCAGATCGCCAAGGTGCTCGAGCCGATCGGCGTGGCCTACGACGCGGACAAGCCCGGCGGCGGTGGTTCGGACCTCTCGCAGATGCACCGCAAGGGCATGGCCGCGCTGACGCTCACCCAGGACGGCACGACCTACTTCGACTTCCACCACAACGCCAACGACACCCTGGACAAGATCGATCCGAAGGAACTGGCGCAGAACGTGGCGGTGTACGCCACGTTCGCTTACATGGCGGCCCAGGCGAAGGGTGACTTCGGTTCGGCCCCGGGTGCCTTCGCCAAGGACGGGGCGCGCGACTAACCCCAGGACATCACCGGCTGGCGTACCGCCACGTTCAGCCGGTTCCACACGTTGATGTTGGCGATGGCCACGATCAACGCGGCGCGGGCCTTTTCGTCGTAGTGTGCCGCGACGTCGTCCCAGACGTGATCGGGGACGGCGTCGGCCTGGTCGGCCAGGCGGGTCATCGATTCGGCAAGCGACAGGGCGGCGCGCTCGCTGTCGGAGAAGAAAGGCGCTTCGCGCCAGGCGGCTACCGAGAACAGGCGCTCGTCCGATTCGCCCTTCTTGCGGGCCATCCGCCAGTGCATGTCCACGCAGGCACTGCAACCATTGAGCTGGCTGGCACGCAGTTCCACCAGATCCAGCGTGGCCTCCGGCACGCCCTGCCCTTCGGTCGTCTTCTTCAGCGCCATCAGCGCCTCGCGGGCCTCGGGGATGACCAGCGCCGGATTCGTCATGCGTGCTTTCATGGTATTTCCTCGTCACATGTGTGTTGTGGGGTACGTCTGACAGATAGACGATGCGACGAAGGAAAACGTGACCGATGAACAATAACGACAGCCTGGCCCGGGCCTTCGATGCCCAGCGCAGCCACCTCAATGCCGTGGCCTACCGCATGCTGGGGTCGGCCAGCGAAGCCGAGGACGCCGTGCAGGAGGCCTGGTTCCGGCTGGGACGGCAAGGTGAATCGGTGGACAACCTCCGTGCGTGGCTTACCACCGTCGTCAGCCGCATCTGCCTGGATACCCTGCGGGCGCGGCGCGCGCGGGCCGAAGACGCGCTCGATGAAAGCGACGATGCCCACCTGTCCGACCACGACCGCGGCGTGGACCCGGAACACCAGGCGATGCTGGCCGATGCCATCGGCCCGGCGATGCTGGTGGTGCTGGACACGCTGGCGCCGTCCGAACGGCTTGCCTACGTGCTGCACGACATGTTCGGCGTGGCCTTCGAGGACATCGCGGTGATCGTGGGTCGTTCCACGGACGCCGCAAGGCAACTGGCCAGTCGCGGGCGTCGCCGCGTGCAGGGCCTGGGGACACCTCGCGCGGGCACCAGCCAGATGCGCCGCACCATCGTCGAGGCGTTCCTGAAGGCCTCGCGCGAAGGGGACTTCGGC
>NZ_DATHFX010000457.1:0-28976 GCF_035317885.1 Pinirhizobacter sp. | reverse complement strand
CCAGAAAACCGGCCAGCAGGTGGGCGACCTGCTGTTCGCGCTGAACCGCGAGCACGCCACCACCCTGGTGCTGGTCACCCATGACGTGCGCCTTGCCGCACGCTGCGCCCGTAGCGCCGAACTCACCGGTGGCCGCCTGGGCGTGGCCGCATGAAGATATTCACCCTCGCCCTGCGTACCCTGCGCCGCGAGTGGCATCTGCCGGAGCTGCGCACGCTGGCGGCTTCCCTGGTGCTGGCGGTGGTGGCCTTGGGAGTGGTGGCCACGCTTGCCACGCGCATCGAACGGGGCCTGCTGGCGAGTGCCGCGGAATTGATCGGCGGCGACGTCGGCATCTCGGCACCGAATGAGCTTCCCGCGACCTTTGCCGACGAGGCCCGCAAGGATGGCCTGGCGGTGTTGCGTAGTGCCAGCTTCCCGTCGGTGGCTTTCGTCGACCAGCGCAGCCAGTTGCTGGACGTGATGGCGGCCGACCAGGGCTATCCGCTGCGCGGCACGCTGGAGCTCAGCGACGCCAATGGCCGGCCGCTCGCCAGCCGCGCGCCCGCCGAGGGCCAGCTCTACCTCGACCATCGCGCCCTGGTGGCACTGGGCGTGAAACCGGGCCAGCGCATCCAGTTGGGCGGCCGTGAACTCACCATCGCCGCCGAACTGGTACGCCAACCCGACGGCGGCGAACTGTTCGCGCTGGCGCCCCGGGCCATGATGAGCCTGGCCGACGCCCGGGCCGCGGGGCTATTGGGCGGCGGCAGCCGCGCCCGGCACCGCCTGCTGCTCGCCGGCGACCCGCGCGACGTGTCCACCTGGCGTCGCTGGGCCGAGGGCCAGGCGCTTCCGACCGGCGCGCAGATGATCACGCCTGAGCAGACGCAAGAGCGCATGCGCGTGGCCTTCGACCGCGCCAGCGCCTTCATGCGGCTGACGGCGCTGCTTTCCGCCCTTCTCTCCGGCGTGGCGATCGCGCTGGCTGCGCAGCGCTATGCGCGGCGCAAGGTGAATGAAGTGGCGCTCCTGCGCGCCTTGGGCACGCCGCGCCGCCGCGTGGTCGCGCTGTTGTGCACCACATTGGCGCTGCTTGCCATCCCGGCGAGCCTTCTGGGCGCGGGTATCGCGCTTGGCCTGGCCGCGCTGGCCTGGTATTTCGCCGGTTCCATGGTCGGCAACATCCCCACCGTATTGCCGCTGGGGCCCGCCTTCGTGGCCGGGGGCCTGGGCCTTGCCGTGCTCGCGGGTTTCGCCCTGCCGCCGCTGGTGCGCCTGGCCGAAGTACCACCGGTTGCGGTGTTCCGCGAAAGCCTGGCGCGGCGGCGCCGCCGCTTCGACTGGCTGTACCTGGTGCCTTTGGTCGTGGCGGTGGCCCTGCTGTGGACGCAGAGCGGCTCGGCGCGGCTGGCCGGCATCCTGGCCGCCAGCCTTGCCGCCGTCGCCGTGGTCTCGGCACTGCTGGCCGCCCTGCTGCTGTGGCTGGCACGACGCGTGGCTCCCGGCGTGCACCCGGCGCTACGCCTTGGCCTGGGCGCGCTGGCGCGGCGCCGCGGGCTTTCGCTGGTGCAGGCCACGGCGTTGTCGCTGGGCCTCACCGCGCTGCTCTTGCTCGCTGTGGTAGCGCCGTCCCTGCTGGAAGGCTGGCGGCGCGAGCTGCCGGCGAACACGCCCAACTGGTTTGCCCTGAACCTGCAGGATGACCAGCGCGATGCCTTTGCCAGTGCCCTGGCCGGCATCGGTGGCGACCAGCTGAACATGCTGCCGCTGGCCGTAGGCAAGCTCACCGCGATCAACGGCGTACCCGTCGACCAGCTGCCGCTAAAGGATGAGCGGGCCAAAGAGTCGGCCGACCGCCAGTTGCGGCTGTCCTGGAGCGAGGCGCTGCCGCCTTCCAACCAGGTCGTGGCTGGTGCCTGGCCTGGTGCCAACGCGACGGCGGCCGAGGTCTCGGTGGATGAGAGCTGGCGCGACATGTACCAGCTGAAGATCGGCGACCGCATGAGCTTTGCGATCGGCGAGGCGACCATCGAGGCAAAAGTCGGCAGCGTCCGCAAGGTCGACTGGAGTTCCTTCCGCGTCAATTTCTTCCTGCTGCTGGATCCTGCCCACGCAGCGGACCTCCCGCATACGTGGCTGGCAAGCTTCCATGTGGCGCGCGGCCATGCCGATGCCCTGGCGAAGCTTTCGCGCGACTACGCCAACCTCAGCCTGATCGATGTCGATTCCCTGCTCGACCGCGTGCGCGAGATCGTCGACCGCGTGGGTTCGGCGGTGCGCTGGGTGCTGGGTTTCAGCCTGGGCGCCGGTGCGCTGGTGCTGGCCGCGGCGATGGCAGCGAGCGCGCAGGAGCGCCGCCATGAAGCAGCCTTGCTGCGAACCCTGGGGGCGCATCGCTCGCAGCTTCGCCTGGCGGCGGCATGCGAATTCGCCATGCTGGGCCTGGTGGCGGGGCTCACGTCCGCGCTGGGCGCCGGTGGCGCGGGATGGTGGCTTGGCCGCGCCGTCTTTCACATCGATGGCTTCATCCCGCCATTGATGCCGTTGGCGGCGGCCTCCGCCGCCGCTGGCATCGTGGTGATGCTGATCGGCCTGGCGGGAACGCGGCGCGTCACGCGCACGTCCCCGCTGGCCTTGTTGCGCGGGAGCTGATCAGTTGCGCGAGGGCACGTCGACCTTGCCGCTGACGTCGGCATAGTCAACGTCACCGCTACCCTTCGAATGCACGGTAAGGCTGCCCTTGATGCCACGGGCGGTAATGTCGCCCGAGCCGATGGAATCGACTTCGACACTGCCACCGATATCACCGAATTCCAGGTCGCCGGAACCTACGCTGCCCACCGTCACCGGGCCGCGCACGCCGTGCATCTTCGCATCGCCCGAACCGATGCCTTGCAGCTGGATGCTGCCGACGCGCTCGATGGTCAGGTCGCCGGAACCTGAGCTCGCGCTGACCGCGCCTGCGACGTCGCTGACGTTGATGTCACCGGAACCTGTGCTGGCCTCCAGTGCCGCCACGTGCCGGATCTCTGCATCGCCCGAGCCTGATTCAAGACGCACGGGGATATTCGCAGGCATCGTCACGTTCACTTTCAGGTATGCGTAGAAGCCACCGAAGCCGCCGTCGACCGAGCCACGGTCGGCACCCAAGGTGATCACCAGCGTGCTGCCTTCGCGGTGCTGCTGCACGGTAAGCGGATCCAGGCCTGCCTGGCTCGAGGCACAGGCGGTGCCGCGCAGGGCCAACGCGGCGCCGCTGCCACCATCGAGTTTCAGGTCGTGGCTCCGCGTCACCACGCGAACCAGGCTCACGCCGGCAAGGTCGGCATCAAGGTTCCGTTGCGCCGAATGCGCACAGGGCATCTCGGCACGGGCGCCGAAGGGAATCACCGCCAGGGCGATGCAAAGCAGGATGATCTTGCGCATGTCTTGACTCCGATGCCAGCAATAAGGTCACAGGTATCGATGCCGGCGGCGGGCAAAAGGTTTGAACTAGGAGAGGTCCGTCTTGGCCTGCTGCCAGAGGGCTTCCTGTTCGGCCAGGGACAAGGCGGAGAATTCCCGGCCGGAAGAGGCCGCCAGTGCCTCCATGTGCCTGAATCGCCTCTCGAACTTGGCATTGGCCCCGCGCAGCGCCGTGGACACGTCCACCTTGGCGTGCCGGGCAAGGTTCACCGCCACGAACAGCACGTCGCCGATCTCGTCGGCCAGGTGGGCGGGATCGGCGCCTTCGTCGAACGCCTCGCGCACTTCTTCCAGTTCCTCGGTGAGCTTGTCGAGCACGCCGCGGTGGTCGGGCCAGCGGAAGCCGGTGTTGTCGGCGCGCTTTTGCAGTTTCAACGCGCGCTGCCACTCGGGCAGCCCGCGCCCGATGCCAGCCAGCGCGCTGGTGTCGTCGTGGCCATCGGCGGCGCGCTCGTCGGCCTTGATCTGGTCCCATGCGCGCGATTGCTCGGCAAGATCGGCGTAGCGCTGGTCACCGAATACGTGCGGATGCCTGCGGATCATCTTCGCGCAGATGCCTTCGATCACGTCACGCAGTTCGAAGTGGCCCGCTTCCTCGGCCATGCGTGCGTGGAATACCACCTGCAGCAGCAGGTCGCCGAGCTCGTCGCGAAGGGCGCCGTGGTCGGCGCGGTCGATGGCGTCGGCCACCTCGTAGGCTTCTTCGATGGTGTACGGCGCAATCGTGGCGAAGGTCTGTTTTACGTCCCATGGGCAACCGGTTTCCGGGTTGCGCAGGCGCGCCATGATGTCGGCCAGGGGCGTGATGTCGGGATGTGCCATCGGATGCCTTGCTATGTAGCGGCCAGGTGGCTGAGCCAATCGAAGCCGGTATCGCCAATGGCGAGGAATTCAGGATTCACCAGGTTATCGCGCGTGTTGTAGCGCAGGCGCTGGCCGGTAAGATCGACCACGCTGCCACCGGCTTCTTCGAGCACGCACTGGCCGGCGGCGGTATCCCATTCGCAGGTTGGCCCCAGGCGCAGGTAGGCGTCGGCATCGCCGCGGGCGATCACGCAGAATTTCAGCGACGAGCCGAGTGCGAAGGTGTCGTAGGCACCCAGGGGCTCGAGCATGCCGGCCAGGCGTCCAAGCCCATGCGAACGGCTGCCGGCCAGGAGCGGCGGCTGCGCCTTGCTGCGCGCACGTATGCGGGTAAGGGGACCGCCCGCGGCCTGCTGGCGGAAGGCGCCTGCAC
The DNA here is from genome assembly GCF_035317885.1 of Pinirhizobacter sp. Lineage (GTDB taxonomy): Bacteria > Pseudomonadota > Gammaproteobacteria > Xanthomonadales > Rhodanobacteraceae > Pinirhizobacter. The sequence goes on along the minus strand of NZ_DATHFX010000457.1, from coordinate 24,292 downwards.
CGCGCGCGGCGAGATAGCCATCGCCGCTGGCCGGCGCCAGCACCACCGAGGCCACGGTATCGTGGCCGTCCACCAGGGCGATGTTCACGGTGAACTCGCCATTGCGCTTGATGAATTCGCGCGTGCCGTCGAGGGGATCCACCAGCCAGTAGCGCTGCCACTGGCGGCGTTCGTGCCAGCGCGCCGCGGTGGCTTCCTCGGAAACCACCGGAAGGATTTCCGCAAACGTTGCCAGGCCTTCGACGATCACGCGCTGGGCGGCAAGGTCGGCGGCGGTGACGGGGGAATCGTCGTCCTTGCAATGCACGGCGAAATCGCTGGCGTAAACGTCCATCACCGCATCGCCGGCGCGCCGCGCCAGTGCGGCCAACGGCTCGAGCAGATGCAAGGCTGCACTCACGCTGGCCGGAACCTGCCGGCGAGGAACTCGCGGGCCATGAACAGCGCGGCGATGGAACGGCCCTCGCTCACTTCCTCGCGGCCGAGCAACGTGTGCAGGTCGGACATCTTCCACGGCAGCACTTCGAGTTCTTCCGGCTCGTCGCCTTCCAGGCGTTCGGGATACAGGTCGCGTGCCAGCACCACGTGGGTCTGGTGGGTCATGTACGAGGGCGAAAGCGACAGCACGCCCAGGGATTTAAGCTCCCGTGCGCCATAGCCCACTTCTTCCTTCAACTCGCGGTTGGCGCCCTCGAGCACGGTTTCGCCGCGGTCGAGCCGGCCCTTGGGCAGGCCAAGTTCGTAACGTTCCACGCCCACGCCGTATTCGCGCACCAGCAGCACGGTTTCGTCGTCCTGCATCGGCACGATGATCACCGCGCCCAGGCCCGAGCTTTTCATGCGCTCGTAGGTGCGGCGCTGACCGTTGGAGAATTCAAGGTCCACCGCCTCCACGTGCAGGAAATGGCTGTCGGTGACGTCCCGCGTGGCGTGGATGATCGGGCGCTTGTTCATCAGGGTATTGTAGCGCCGCGCAGCCGCGGGGCGGCGAGTGTATGGATGGCCGGTACGCCGGCAAGCACGCTGCGCGTATGGATATCCAGCTCGCCACCGTCAAGGTCGGTGAAGATGCCGCCCGCTTCGCGCACGATCACCGCGAGGGCTGCGATGTCCAGGATATTGACGTCCGATTCAATCACCAGATCCAACCCGCCACGCGCCAACAGATGGTAGTGGCAGAAATCGCCGTAGCCGCGGATGCGGTTGGTGTCGCGGATCAACGCGCCCAGGGCATCCCACCCGCTACCTGAAGTGAGGCTACGCACGTTGCCCGTGGAGACCGACGCCTGGTCGAGGCTGCACGTGGCAGCGACGTGCACGCGTTCGCCATCGAGCCACGCGCCGCCACCGCGCCGCGCCCACATGGTTTCGCAATAAAGCGGCGCCCTGGACACGCCAAGCACCAGTTCGGAGCCGGCCATCAGGGCGATCTGGGTGGAGAAGAACGGCGTGCGCCGGACGAAGCTCTTGGTGCCGTCGAGCGGATCCACCAGCCAGGTCAGTGGGCGGTCGTCGCCGCGGCCGAATTCCTCGCCGTGGATGGAGGCCTCCGGCAAGGTACGGGCAAGCACCTGGCGGATGGCCTGCTCCGCCTCGCGGTCGGCGATGGTGACGGGCGTTGCATCGTCCTTCAGCTCCACCGCGACGCCTTCGCGCCAGTAGTGGCAGATGATGGCGGAGGCAGCCTCGGCAGCCTCCAGGGCGCCGGCAAGCGCGTGGTCCAGGGTGGCGTCGTCGATGATGCTCATGGTGCCTCCGCGGGCACCACGCCCGCATGCAGGTTGACGGGGTAGCTGCCGTCGGCGGCCGGGCGTGCCCATCGGGCAAGCACGCGGTCAAGCGCGGCATCGGCGTGGCGTGGACGAAGGTTGGCCGCCAGCCGCCAGCCGATCGGTGCCACCAGCAGGTTGCCCTGCAATGCTACCGGGCCATCGCCCTCGTCGCGCAGTTCACCGTGGATGACATTGGCCATGCCCGCGAGGTCGGCGCGCAGGTCGCCAAGCTTCACCGTCTCGCCGCGCGACGTCACCGCGGCGTCGCGCCAACGCAGCGTGCCGGTGAGATCCTGCGGCCAGTTCGAATGCAAGGTCACCGTGTCGAAGGTACCCGACAGGCGTCCGGTGGCGCCTTCCATGCGCCAGGCAGGCGGCAGCTTCAGGCGGCTGATGTCCAGGTCCAACCGGACATGGCGCCAGGCCTGCACGTCGCCCTTGCCTTCCAGTTCACCGCCGGCTGTCCCCGCCGGACCGTGGAAATCGAAGGCGAAGGCGAGTTGGCCCAATACCACGCGGCGCGAGAGGGTCCAATCGACGCGGCCGAGCAGGCGGCCCTTGTCGTCGCTGACGCTCTCGGCGTGGCCCTGCCAGAGGCTGCCACCGACGCCATCCAGGTGCACGCCAGGCATGCGCTGCTGTAACAGGGGTAGCGCCCAGCGCGCCGGCAGCGCCCAGAAAAGCGCAAACATGGCCAGCACCGCCAACAACAGCACCATGCCGGTACGCCGTTTCAACCGCCTGCTCCTGCCACGTTGATCGTCTCCAGTGTCATCATGGGTGGATGAACCATCACGCCTTGAACCCATCCAGCGCGTCACTTGCCACGCGCGACCTTGCCGTGCTCTGGCACCCTTGCACGCAGATGCACGACCACGAAACGATCCCCATGGTACCTGTCGTGCGTGGCGAAGGGGCATGGCTGGTCGATGCCGAGGGCCGCCGCTACCTCGATGGCATCAGCAGCTGGTGGACGAACCTGTTCGGCCACGCCAACCCGCGCATCGGCGCAGCGGTTAAAAAGCAGGTCGATACCCTCGAACACGTGATCTTCGCCGGGTTCACCCATGAACCTGCGGTGGAACTGGCCGAGTCCTTGCTCCGCGTGGCGCCGCCGGGCCTCGAGCGCGTGTTCCTGGCCGACAATGGCTCGGCCGCGATCGAAGTGGCGCTGAAGATGAGCTTCCACTACTGGCAAAACATCGGCCACGGCGAAAAGACCCGCTTCATCGCACTCACCGGCAGCTACCACGGCGAAACACTGGGCGCGCTGTCGGTGAGCGACGTGGCGCTCTACCGCCGTACTTATGCGCCGTTGTTGCTGCACCCGGAGCTCGCACCTTCCCCCGATGCCTATGAAGGCGAGCCCGGGGAGACACCCGTGCAGGTAGCCGCACGCCGCCTGGGCCAGATGCGCACGGTGCTGGAACGGCACGCCCACGAATGCTGCGCGGTGATCGTGGAACCCCTGGTGCAGTGCGCCGGCGGCATGCGCATGCACGATGCCAGTTACCTCACGGGGCTGCGTGCGCTGTGCGACGAATTCCACGTGCACCTGATCGCTGACGAGATTGCCGTCGGCTTCGGGCGCACCGGCACCCTGTTCGCCTGCGAGCAGTCGGCGATCACACCCGATTTCCTTTGCCTTTCCAAGGGTCTCACCGGCGGCTTCCTGCCGCTGTCGGCTGTGCTCACCACCGGCAACGTGTACGCGGCGTTCTACGACGAGTACCGAAGCGGCAAGGCCTTCCTGCACTCGCACAGCTACACCGGCAACCCGCTGGCCTGCGCCGCGGCCGTGGAAACCTTGCGCATCTTTGCCGACGAACCCGTGCTCGAGCGCAACCGCCTGCTGGCCGCTCACCTGCGCGCGAGGCTGGCGCCGCTCACCGACCATCCGCACGTGGCCGACGTCCGGCAGACAGGGATGATCGCCGCGGTGGAACTGGTGGCCGACAAGGCAACGCGCCGACCCTTCGATGCCGGCGAACGCCGGGGCCTTCGCGTGTACCTGCATGGCCTGGACCACGGCGCCCTGCTGCGCCCGCTGGGTAACGTGGTGTATTTCATGCCGCCTTACGTGGTGGGCACCGACGAGATCGACCACCTGGTGGATGTGGCCATCGCCGGGATCGAGCGCGCGGTCGCCTGAAACGAACCTACAATGGGTCGATGCGAACCATTCGAGTCCACGTGGAGCAAGCCCTCGTCGCTGGCAGCGAGGCCACCATCACCGGCCAGGCGGTTGACCATGTCGGCCGCGTCCTGCGCATGCAGGCGGGCGATGCGATCACCCTGTTCAACGGCGACGGCAACCACTATGCAGGCCGCCTCCTCGAGGCCGGCAAGCGGGAACTGCGCGTGGCGGTGGAGTCGACCACGCCGGCAGGCAATGAATCACCGATGCCGCTGGTGCTGGTACAGGGCGTGGCCCGCGGCGACAAGATGGATTTGATCGTGCAGAAGGCCACGGAACTGGGCGTGGCGGCGATCGTGCCGGTCACCACCGAACGCTCGGAGGTGAAGCTCGATGCCGGCCGCGCGGAGAAGCGCCTGGCGCACTGGCAGGCCGTGGTGGTGGGCGCATGTGAACAGAGCGGCCGCGCGGTGGTGCCGGTGGTATGGCCGACGGTGGCATTGCCCACGTGGCTGGCGTCACTGGGTGACGATGGCCGCCGGCGCCTGGCGCTGATGCCAGGCGAGGGCCGCCGCGTGGGTGAACTCGCCCTGGACAGCGCCGGAGCCTACCTGGTGGTGGGGCCCGAAGGCGGCCTGGGCCAGCGCGACTTCGAGGCGCTGGCCTCGGCAGGCTTCACCGGCTTGCAGCTTGGGCCGCGCATCCTGCGCACCGAGACAGCAGGCCTGGCGGCGCTGGCCGCGTTGCAATCGGTGTACGGCGACTGGTAACGCCTCAGGCCGCTTCGAGCACGGCAATGAGTTCCGCTTCGATCGCTTCAAGGTCCGGGATCACCGCGGTATCGTCGCGCACCAGCACGTTGGCGCGCACCCCGAACGGCAGCTCCGAGCCATCGTGCGTAGGCAGGATCAGTTCCGCGTTCAGCGTGGTCAGGCGGGGGAAGCCCTGGGTCACCACGGCGATGAAGGGCAGCTTCGGGTTGCCGCCGAGCGCTTTCAATACCGCGACACGAGAATTGCCGCTTTCGCTCGCCGGATCAATGCCGGTGAGCGTGGCGAACGACACCAGCGGCACGCGCCAGCCTCGCCAGGCGATGCGACCGAGCAGCCATGCGGGCGCATGTTCCACGGGCTCCGGCGTGGACAGCGTGATCACTTCGGAAATCGTGGCGTTCGGCAGCAGCAGACGGGCGCCACCGCTGGGGATCAGCACGCAACGGATTTCGCGCGGCAGCAGGTCACTCATGGGAATTCCTCGATCAGGCGCGCGGCCATGGCGGCCACACTGCCAGTGAAGCTTTCGATGCGCTCGGCATGGATGCCGGCAATGGTGGCCGACGCGCGGTCGCCCGGTTCTTCCACCCAGACCCTGCCGCCGCGATCGGCGACGGCCTGGCAGCCGGCGACGCCATCGCGTCCACTGCCGACGAAGACCACCGTGGTGAGGTCGGCACCGAAGGTCGCGGCCAGTTGGGTAAGGGTGGCATCGACGCCACCGACATCATCGTGGGTAAGGCTTACCTGTCCGTCGCGGCGCAAGGCCAACCGATGGCCGGGCGGCAGCACCAGCACGCTCGATTGCGCGGCGAAGCGATCGGCTTCGGCCACGCGCGAGGGAAGCGTCGTGGTGGCGGCAAGGCCGCGGGCGAAGACCGCCGCGTCACCCTGTTGCAGCACCAGCACCAGCGCGGGAAGTCGCGAGGGGACGGAGGCCAGGAACAACCGGGCCGCGTCCTCGCTGTCCTGAGCCACCACCAGGGCCAGTACGCGGCGCACGCTGGCCGCGGCGCTGTCCAGGAATGTCTCTGCGAAATACTCGCTGTCCGAGGCGCGCGGCGCCACGGCTTCCTCCATCGACACCAGCTCCAGGCCCAGGCCCGGCTCCAGCAGGTTGTCGTCCCCGTCGTCGCTTTCCGGGGCGAGGAATTCCTCCGCGGACATCTTCTCGATGCCGAAGGGATTGGGTTCCTGATTGGAGACCGGTGCGGGTGCCGCTTCGCCTGCGGCCGGTTCCTCGTCGTCGACCAGGCTCCAGTCCGGCGGGATGGGCTGGGCGATCTCGGTAGCCCGTGATTCGATCTCGGGCAACACGATGTCCTCGTCCGGCGGTGGCTGGACACTGGCCGTTTCGGCATCGACCATCGGCGCCAGGCTGAAACGGCTGGTGTCTGGCGAGGTCGTGGATGCAGCGGCCACGTTGTTCGCCGGTGCTTCACCGAAGTCTTCTTCGTCGTCCATCAGCGAGAGGCCGGCGAAATCCTCGTGCGACACCGTCGCTACGGGAGCCGGCGCCGTGTCGTCGCCGTTGCCGTCGTCATGGGCATCGAAGACGTAGTCGGCGACAGGTGCGGAGTTGCCGCTATTGTCGGCGGCACCGAAGAGATAATCAGGTTCGGCCTCGGTGTCGGTGGCGAGGTTCGCCAGTTCGCCGAATTCCGCGCTGAAGGAAAGCGCCTCGTCTCGCGCGGCAGGCCGCGGCGCCATCGGGCCGGCGTCGCCGAAGACATAGTCGTCACCGGCAGGAAGCTCAGTTTCCAGGTCGGCGGCTAGATCCTCGTTGAACACCAGCGGCGATGCCGATGTCGCTTCGAGATCCTCGTATTCGCTGACGGCGGCTTCGTCCAATTCCACGTCGATGACGCCCGGATCAAGGTCGTCGTCGTCACCGAGCGCCATGCCCTGGAAGGGTGCGGATTCGTCGTCCTGGGACAGTAGCGCCTCGAGTTCGGCTTCCAGTTCTTCGGATTTGGCTTCTGTCTCGGCCAGCGGCGGCACCTCGGCATGAGCGGTATCCGCGTGCACGGCCGGTGCCTGGGGCTCGGGCAGCTCGATGCCCCGGGCATCGGCCGGCCGCGGCGGATCGATGTCGGTGCCTTCCAGGAGCTTTGCGGCAAGATGGCGCGCCCAACGCGCGCGATCCCAGCCCTGCAGCCCACGCGACGCGGCTGCGTCGTTGAACATCAGGCGCGGGTGGTCGCCGTCGATGGCGTCGTAGAGGTGGTCGAGTTCTTCGTCGGCATCGTCGTCGAGGTTCACCACCACGATGTCGGCGCCGGTGGCCTTGATCTCTTCGGCACCGAACGACGCCACGGCGCCTTCGTGCACGATGCGCGCACCCAGTTCCACCAGGGCCGCGCGCAACTGGGCGCCAAGTTCCTCGTCACCGAACAACAGGGCGACGGCGACGCCGCGGTCAGCCATGCGTTACCCCGAGCACGTCGTTGATCTGCACCACCAGGTCGTTCTCCTGGTAAGGCTTGCCGATGTAGCGCTCCACGCCGATATCGAAGGCGCGCTGCCGGTGCTTTTCGCCGGTACGCGAGGTGATCATGATGATCGGGACATCGCGCAGGCGGGCATCGGCCTTCATGTGCGTGGCAAGCTCGTAGCCGTCCATGCGCGGCATCTCGATGTCCAGCAGCATGAGGTCGGGCACGCGTTCGTGCAGTTTCTCGATGGCATCGACACCGTCCTTGGCCGTCATCACCTCGAACTCGTTGCGCTCGAGCACGCGGCCGGTGACCTTGCGCATGGTGATGGAATCGTCCACCACCATCACCAGCGGACGCACGCGTATTTCGTCGGGCAGCGCCGGCACGATGAGCGTGCGGTCGTCGGCGGCCTGGGCGCGGCGGGCCACGTTGTGGCGGACCAACGGCGCCAGGTCAAGGATGATCAGCACCGAGCCGTCGCCCATGATCGTGGCGCCCAGGATGCCAGGCACCGAACTCACCTGCGGGCCCACCGGCTTGACGACGATTTCGCGTGAACCGAGCACCTCGTCGATGCGGATCGCGGCGCGGAGGTCGCCGCTACGGGTCAGCAGCAACGGCTGCTGGCCTTCCTCGAGCACGGTAACCGGCGGCAAGCCGAGCAACTGCGGCAGGTCGTGCACGCTGTAGTCGTCGTTGCCATAGCTGAAGTTCGGGTCGGACTCGGACAGGCGCGCCAGCATGTCTTCAGGCGAAATGCGCGCCACGCCCTGCACCGAGGTCATCGGGATGGCGAAATGCGACTCGCCGATGCGCACCAGGATGGCCTGGGTCACGGCCAGGGTGAACGGCAGGCGCAGGGTGAAGGTGGTGCCCTGCCCTTCGGTCGAGTCGATCGACAGCGTGCCGCCGAGCTGCTTGATCTCGTTGGCAACCACGTCCATGCCCACGCCGCGGCCGGCCAGCTGGGTGACTTCCTGCGCGGTGGAGAAGCCGGGCGTTGCGATGAAGCCCAGGAGCTGGTCGTCGCCGACACGCGCATCACGGCGCAACAGGCCGCGTTCGATCGCCTTGGCGCGAATGGCTTCGCGGTCGAGGCCGCGGCCGTCGTCGGACACGCGGATCACCACCTCGGTGGCTTCGCGGCTCACCTGGATGCGTACCGTGCCTTCGGGGTTCTTGCCCGCCGCCTCGCGGTCGGCCTGCGACTCGATGCCGTGGGCCACCGCGTTACGGAGCATGTGCTCGAATGGCGCCTTGATGCGGTCGAGCAGGTTGCGGTCCATTTCGCCGTGGGCGCCATCCACCTGCAAGGTGGCGCGCTTGTCCAGGTCCTGCGCGGCCTGGCGCAGCGTGCGGCGCAGGTTCGGCACCATGGCGTCGAACGGCAGCATGCGCGTCTGCATCAGGCCGTCCTGCAGCTCGGAGTTCACCCGCGACTGCTGCAGCAGCAAGGTTTCGGACTGGCGCGTGAGGTCGTCCAGGATGCCCTGGATCGACACCAGGTCCGAGACCGACTCGGCCAGGGCGCGCGAGTACTGCTGCAGGCCCGAGAAGCGGTCCAGTTCCAGCGGGTCGAACGAGGCCACGCCGGTTTCGCGGTGTTCCTGCTGGTAGCGGGCGATGATCTGCGCTTCGGTTTCGATTTCGAGCATGCGCAGCTGGCTGCGCAGTCGGCTCACCGTCTGTTCGTGCTCGATCAGGTTGAAGCGGAAGCCGGTGATCTGCTGTTCAAGGCGCGAGCGGTAGATCGACATCTCACCGGCATGGTTGACCAGCGTATCGAGCAGCTCCGCGCGAACGCGGATCTGTTCCTGCGGCGCGCGTTGTTCTTCCTCGAATTCGGGCAGGAGGTCGGGAAGATCGCGCGGGTCGATCGGCTCGGCTTCGTCGCCGTCTTCGGCAAATACAGGCGGCACGAACGGTGCAGCTTCGCGCTCGGGTGCGGCGAAGACGGTAGGTTCGTCTTCGATCGGGCCGATGACGCCGCCGGCCAGTTCCACGAACGGATGGATGGCATGCGGATCCAGGCCAACGCTTTGACCCTGGGCCAGGCGCTGGATCATACCGTGGAGCTGGTCGAAACCACGCTCCATGGCACGGACGGCAACCAGGTCGCCATCGCGGCGGCCACCGGCCACGGCATCGAGCACGGCTTCCATGGCGTGGGCAAGATCACCCACGGGCGGCACGCCGGCCATGCGGGCGCTGCCCTTGAGCGTGTGCAGGTCGCGCTGCAGGCCGGCCACGTGCTGGGGCTCGCTGGGCGTACCGCGCCACAGGGCCAGCACGCCATCGGCGTGGTCCAGGATCTCGCGTCCCTCCTCGACGAACACTTCCAGGAGGTCCGGATCGATGGCGGAAAGGTCGACCATGCCCGGCGCGGCCGGTTCGCTACTGGCGGCCAGCGGCATGGCCACTGGCGCCTGCGCGTGGACTTCCAGGTCCGTCTGCGGTGGCAAGGTGGTGCCTGCATCCAGTTCGGCGGTGAGCACGGCTTCGAGTTCCGCTTCGGCCGCAAGCTGCTCGTCGTCGTTCGCCGGATCGTATCCAACGGTGGAGGGCACCTCGTCGGCGCTCGACATCGGGCCCTCGGCATCGAGCTCGGCCTGCAACTGGGCTTCCAGTTCCGCTTCAAGCTCCGCGTCGTTGAGCGACGTTGTGTCTTCAATGTCTTGCGTAACCGGATCGTGCAGGTCATCGGCAAGTTCCGCCGATGTCTCCAGGGGCAGGCTTTGCGCCGACTCCATGGCGCCTGTCGAAGGTACCTGGGCGGCTTCTTCGTCGAGTTCGGCCATCAGTGCGTCCCACGCCGCATCGTCATCGACGTTGGGCGTGGTGATCGCGGGCGTGCCTGTATCGGACGGCTCTTCGCCATGCATCGCGGCGAGGAAGTCGGCGGTCAGGTCTTCGTCGGTGTCGACGTGGGCGGCTTCGTTGGGGGTCAGAGTATTTACTCTGACCCCGGCACCGGCAGTGTCGTGGGCCAGCGAAGCGGACGCCGCGGCGTCGAGCTCCGCGTCGTGCTTGAGTGCCTCGAGGGCTTCGTCCGGCGCGTGTTCGAACAATACATGCGCCACCTGTACGGCGGGCTGCTCGTCGCGCATGCGGCTGATGCGATCGGCAAGCTGGTCGACGGCAGGCACGTAGGGCTCGTCGTCGTCGAACTGGGCCATGATGTGTTCGACGAGGTCGGCAACGTCGCCCAGGGCGAGCACGCCTTCCGGCGACAGCGACCCGCTGCCGGCGCGCACGCGCTTGAGCAGGCCTTCCATCGGTGCCAGCACCTGGATCAACGGCGCGATATCGACCATGCCGATGGCGCCATGCAAGGTATGCACCGCACGCAGGAGGGCATCGTCCACCGGCAGGTGGCCATCGTCGGTGCGCGCCAGCGCCGCACGGATGGTCTGCTGGTACTGGGCCACTTCCGTGCGCAGGATGTCCAGCAGCACCGGGTCGATCGGCGGCAGTGCCGGACCGATGAACATCGCGGGCGGCGTGCCCGCTTCATCGGCATGGATTGCTTCAGTCCCGGCCGAGGCGGCCGGCACCTCGGGCGTGGCGCCAGGTGCGAAGGCGGCCGTGGGGATGGACTCGACGGTCGCGCGCGGCACGCGGCGACGGACCTTGGTGCGCACGGTCTGGCGCGCGGTGAGGACATCTTCGATGCGGCCGGAGGCACCCGAAGCCAGGCGGTCGGCGACGGTCATGATCGCCGCCAGCGGCGCCATCGGCGCGGGACCGCCGGACAGCGCGATATGCAGTTCCGGGAGCGCCGCCAAGGCATGGGCGACCAGCACCTGGACGTCGGCGTCAGGCGTGATCGTGCCGTCGAGCACGCGGTTGAGCATGTTCTCGACCTTCCAGGCGAACTCGCCCAGCAGGCGCGCGCCGACCAGGCGGCCGGAACCCTTCAGGGTATGGAATGAGCGGCGGACCGGTATCAGCGACTCGCGCTTTTCCGGGTCGCCCATCCAGGTAGCCACGCCTTGCTGGAGATTGGCGATCTCCTCGAGCATTTCTTCCAGGAAGATCTCGCGGATCTCATCGTCGATGCCATCGACGGTGACCTGGAAGCCGGCAAAATCGGCCATGTCGTCGCCACCGACTTCCTGCTCTATCTCCTCTTCCACTTCCACCCAGTCGTTGTCGTCGGAGGCAGTGAAATGGGGAACGAAGGCGGCCTCGGACGACGGCAGGGGCGCACCCTCGGTCGCGGGCCTTTCGTTGAAGATCGGTGGCACGCCGCCGACGTCGGCCAAGAGGCCGACCGGCTCTACGGCTGTGATTTCGTGCGAGGCGGCGGCAAAATCGTCCGCGGCCGCATCGGTGGCTTCTTCGCCCGAGCCGCGCGGCTCGGGCAGCGGCCAGTAACCGAGCGCAGCAAGGCTCTGCTCGGTCACGTCAAGGATGTGTTCAAGTCCGCCGCGATGTTCGCGCGCGGCCTCCAGGTAGTATTCGAGCGCCGCCAGCGCATCGGCCAGGCGGTCCATTTGCACGCCCGAGGGAACGCGGCGGTCCTGGACCAGCTCGTGGTCGACGAAACGACCGATGCCCACCGCCAATTGCGAGGGGCGCGCGGCACCTAGCATCTGCATCGCGCCGGAGACCTCGCCCATCAGGCGCGGTACCTCGACCAGCTGCCGATGGTCCCAACTGGACTCGACGAAGCCGACGATGGCGTCCTTGACCTTGGCGGTATTGGCCGTGGCCTCGCGCATCAGCGAAGCGAGGATGTGGCGCGCCTCGCTGCGTGGCAGCGGTGCCGGGCCGTCGCCGGTGTCGTCGGCGGCGCCTTCGGCGCCCAGGCGTTCGATGTGGTCGTCGAGCGAGGCTTCGACATAAAGCAGGGCACCGGCGACGTCGAGCAGCGCTTCCTCGTCGGGGGCATGTATGCGGGTGGCGATTTCTTCCATGACGCGGCGTTGTTCGTTCACGACCCGGCGCGGCACGGCCAGGGCAAGCATCCCCAGCGTGTCACCGACGCGCTCGAGCACTTCCACCTGGGGCGCCAGTTCCGTGGGGTCGCCTTCGCGGCGGCGCAGGAAGAGGTCCAAGGCGTCCTTGACGCGAAGCAGGTCGTCCTTGATGGCCGAGGCCACCGTATCGAGCAATGCACGGTTGTGACCGGACATCGAGCCACGGGCGTGTTCGAGTTCGGCGGCATCCGGCAGCAGGCCGTCCAGGCGATAGACCCGGCGCAATTCGTCGAGCCGGTCGCTGCCCGGGCGCGCCTGGGCGACGAAATAAAGCAGTTTGCGCGAAAGTTCGTCAGCATCGCCGCCCAGAAGGGCTTCCTCGCCATGCTCGAGCAGTTGGCGGATGCAACGGTCGACGCGGCCGATCAGTTGCCGCACTTCCTTCACGTGCGCCTTCAGCACGCCGCGCTCCAGGCCATCGAGCACACCGGCGGTGATCCACCACAGGCGGCGGCCGGCGATGGTGTAGCAACGCGCAGCCAGCGAATCAAGCGTGGCGCGCATGCCCTGGAGCTGGCGGTCGCCGCCCTGGCCGCGGAACCAGGACAGCAGCAACTGCTGGAAACGCAGGCGCAGTGCGGCGATCTCGTCGCGGTAGTACTCGGTGGCATGGGGCTCGGTGGCGCCCGGGGCGTCCATCGGCAGCGCGACATCGAGGTTGGGCGTGAACAGGGCCGATTCGTGCAGGCCGTCCACGCCACGGCTGGCGCGCAGGTCGTTAAGCAATGGCAGCAGCACGATGGGCACGTCGCGGTGCCCGCTCTGCAGCCGCTCGAGGTAGTCGGGCATCTGCACCATGCCGCGCATCAGCGCGGCATAGGCATCGTCGCGCTGGGCAACGGTACCGGCCATCAGGGCCGCCACCAGGTGCTCCATTTCTTCCACCACCATGGCGGCGCCATAGAGCTCGACCATGCGCAAGGTGCCGTGCACCTGGTGCAGGTCTGCGGCGCACGAGCGCATCACATGGATGTCGCCCGGCTCGCTGACGTAGGCCTCCAGCGCCTGGCGTGCCTTGGAAAGCGCCTCGTCCAGCTCCGCCTTGACCCAGTTGAGCGTGGTGAAATCGTTGTGGTCCTGAAGTCTCATTGGGCGCATCCGGGTGAGGCTTTTGGAGCTCGGGTGTGGCTGGCGTTGCTATGGGCAGAAGACACGCACCGCTGGGGCGTACGGGCACGGCTGGCGGAAGCGAAGGTATTCATCGCTTCTCTCCAGCAAGAGCAATGCCAGCAAGCATCCAATTCATGTGATCCACGTCCCAAAATTCGAAACCCGAAGAGCAAAAAGACCGGGCTCAGCCCGGAAGCTTGAAGTTCGCCACCGACAGGCGCAGGTCATTGGCCAGCTGCGCCAGGTTGCCGATCGATTCGGCCGTCTGGCTCGCGCCCAGCGAGGTCTGCGAGGTAATTTCCTGGATCACGTTCATCGTTGCCGAGGTATCGGTTGCCGCGACCGACTGCTGGCGCGCGGCGGTGGAGATGTTCTGAATCAGGCCGGCAAGGTCGTTCGAGACGCGCTCGATGTCCCCCAGCGCGGTACCGGCGTCCTCGGCCAGGCGTGCGCCGGCCACCACCTCGGCCGTCGTCTGCTCCATCGAACTGACAGCTTCATTGGTGTCGGACTGAATCGTCTGCACCAGGGTCTCGATTCGCTTGGTGGCGCTGGCCGAGCGTTCGGCCAGGCGCTGCACTTCGTCGGCCACCACCGCGAAACCGCGGCCCGCCTCGCCGGCCGAGGCCGCCTGGATGGCGGCATTCAAGGCCAGGATGTTGGTCTGCTCGGCAATGTCGTTGATCAGCTCCACGATCGAGCCGATCTCCTGCGAGGACTCACCCAGGCGCTTGATTCGTTTGGAGGTTTCCTGGATCTGGTCACGGATGGAATCCATGCCCTGGATGGTTTCGCGCACCACTTCGGCGCCGCGCGAGGCAATCTGCACCGAGCGCTGGGCCACGTCCGCGGATTCGGCCGAGTCACGCGACACGGTATCCATGGAGGTTGCGATCTGGTTGATGGCGGTGGTGGCGGTGCTGATCTGGGTGGCCTGCTGCTCGGCAGCGTCCGCCAGGTGCATGGCCGTGGCCTGCGTTTCCTGGGCGGCCGCTGACACACGCACGGCGGTCTCGTTGATCGTGGCCACCAGTCGGCGAAGTTCGTCCACGGCGGAGTTGATCGAGTCGGCAATGGCGCCGGTGATGTCCTCGGTGACGGTGGCTTTCACCGTCAGGTCGCCTTCGGCGAGCGTCACCATCTCGTCCAGCAGGCGCCCAATGGCCGCTTCGTTCTTGCGGTTCAGGGCGTTGGTGGACTCAAATCGCGCGCGCTGGTCGCGGATCTGGGTGATCACCAGCAGCAGGGCGAATACCGCGGCGCCCACGGCGCCGAGCAGGCCGAACCAGATGTTCGGGAAGAGGCGGGTGAGCGGCAGCTTGCCGATCTGGCTGGCCACGTCATTAGCGCGAAGGAGCACCGTCTGCGAATCGAGCGAGGCCTGGTTGCCGGCGCGCTTGACGTCCTGCAGGTTGGGCGAGGCGGCCACCAACTGGACGACTGGGTCGTTCAACTCGCCCCAGCTGGCCTGCATGGCCTCGAGGATCTTCTTGGCGTTGGCGTCGCTGATCGGCTTGACCGAATTGTCGTCGCTGCCGGAGGTCAGGCCCTTGAGCACCGCCCCGTAGAGCTGGGCGTCGCGGGACAGGCCATCGGCGGCCGGCTGGCCGGCGTCGCCGCCCTGCAGGATTTCCGACACGCGGCGGATCATGCGATCGCCCAGAAGCAGCTGGCGGGCAGTGGTGTAGGTCTGTTCCACCGAACCATTGCGCTGCTGCAGGATGGTGAGCACCTCGTCGTTACGCGCGTTCAGCAACGGCATCTGCCGCGAAAACGTGCCTGCTCGCTGGGTGGAATCGATCACCAGCTGCTTGTTGGACAGGATCTTGCCGATGTCCGAATCCAGCTGGTTCCACGCGTTCGTCAGCGCCGCGACCGACTTGCCCGCCGCGGTGGCGTTGTTGTCGGCATAGGCCGGCATGCGGGTTTTATCGTCGCCCTTGTTCAGGCGCTGCACGGCCGAATCGATGGTATTGCGGGCAGCCTGCAGTTCGCGGAAGGCGTCGGCGTTACCGTCGGAGGCTTCCAGTGCGTCCTTGGCCGTCTGCTGCGAGATCACCTGGATCTGGGTGGTGAGCCCGACGGCCTGGCGGTCCTCGTCGTTCTTGGTATTGAGCATGTAGAAATCGACTGCCGCGATGCCGATGGAAAGCACCAGCGCCGCGATCAGGATCAAGTTGCTGCGATCCTTCGCGCCCCCTGTGGTCGTACTCATACTCACCTCGTCACACGCACGTTATACGTCGATCCACATGGCAACGCAGCCTTGGATGGGCTGTCGTCGCCTGCGAAGCTGAAAATCCGCTTCGCCCCCTGTCCGGCGCGCTGCTGCCGGCCTGCCCGGTATTGCCACGCGCGGCCTGCTTTCAGGCAGCCACGCGCTTGTATCCAAACCCGCCCGCTACACCGCGGTCTGACGGAAGTCCGGCGCGCGCACCAGGCGCGTCATGCTAAGCATCCCGTATTCCCGGTCACCCACGGTGACATTTTCCGAAACGAATCGCGTAAGCCGTGGGTCTTCCTCGGCGCCTGCCAGGCGGCGTTGTTCTTCGTCCACCAGGCGCTGGCCGAACACTTCATCGACCAGCAGGCCCACCGTGCCGTTCTGCTGGCGCACCAGCAGAAGGCGGGTGCGCTCGGACGACGGCGTACGGACGTTGAAGAGAAAACGGCCGAAGTCGACCACGGGCACCAGGTTGCCGCGCACGTTGGCCACGCCCATCAGCCATGGCCGGGTACCCGGCACGGGGGTGAGCGCCGGCGGAGCAAGCAATTCGTTGATCTCATCGATGCTGGCCACGAACGAACGCGTGCCAACGCGAAAACCGATGCCGCGCCACAGGCTCGGGGCATCGACCTGTTCGGGGGTCGCCGCCGAGTGCGCCAGGCACCGGCGCTCGTAGTAGGCCAGGAGCTCGAACGGGTTGAAGGCAGCGACGTCGGTCATGGGGGCGCCTTCAGTGCGGCTTGGGCAGCAGGTTGTCGATGGTGGCGAGCAGTTCCTTCTCGTTCACCGGTTTGGTGATGAAGGCCCGTGCTCCCTGGCGCAGGCCCCAGACCCGGTCGGTTTCCATCGACTTGGTGGTGATCATCACCACCGGGACCTCGGCCGTGGCCGGGTCGCGGCTGAGCGTTCGCGTGGCCTGGAAGCCATTCATGCCCGGCATGATGACGTCCATGATGACAAGGTCGGGGCGGTCGGCGCGGATGCGCTCGATGCCGGCCTCGGCGTTGTCGACGCTGGACACGGCAAAACCGGCCTTCTCCAGCAGCGTGGTGAACACGCGCACGTCGGTCGGTGAATCGTCGATGATCAGGATATTGGGCAAAGCGCTGGTTCCCCTGGTGTCGGGTCGCGGCCCTGGAGCCGGCGTCCCCACGAAAAACTTCAATGACTTCGAAAGCGACGTGACCTTCGCCTTGCTAGCTGGCGATGGCATAGCGCTGGATAGCGCCCAAGAGCTCGTCGCGGGTAAAGGGCTTGGTGAGGTATTGCTCGGCGCCGACGATGCGCCCCCTCGCCTTGTCGAAGAGGCCGTCCTTCGAACTGAGCATGATCACAGGCGTAGGACGGAACTGCGGGTTGTTCTTGATCAGGGCGCAGGTCTGGTAGCCGTCCAGGCGCGGCATCATGATGTCGACGAAGATGATGTGCGGCTTCTGGTCGGATATCTTGGCGAGCGCCTCGAAGCCATCGACCGCCGTGAGGACGTCGCAGCCCTCCTTTTTCAGCAGGGTCTCCGCCGTCCGGCGAATGGTCTTGGAGTCGTCGATCACCATGACCCGCAAGCCGGTCAGGCTGTTACTGCGTCCGTTTTCGTTCACTACCGCCCCCGTAAATCCCACCACGAAGCCATGCACACGGTAACGCGATTGACCCTCGCCCGACCGTGCGCCAATCGACGGACCGTATCCCGATGGCACGCCAAGTGACCGCTCTTCGGCGGTGCACCCCAAGCGTGGCTGTTTAACGCCTGGGTACCGTGCCGTCAAGCAAAAGTAACCAAATGTCCTTGTGGCACGCTTTTGCGCGGCCATCCCCTACACTTGGAGTTTGCCCCGTCGTTGGCCCTTATCGGCTATCCGGGGGCCAACTTTAGCCTCCGGAGAGCCCCTCCCCATGCCGCTGCGCGTTGCGGTGCTGATGGACCCCATCAGCCACATCAAGATCGCCAAGGACTCCACCTTCGCCATGCTGCTGGAAGCCCAGCGCCGCGGCCATGGCCTGCTGTACATGGAACAGGGCGACCTGGCCATCCGGGACGGCGTTCCCATGGGCCGGCTGCGCCCCTTGAGCGTGCGTGAGGACAAAACCTCCTGGTTCAGCCTGGGTGAGCCTGAATGGCACGACCTGGGCACGGTGGATATCGTCCTTGCCCGCAAGGATCCGCCGGTCGATGCCCAGTTCATCTACGACACCATGGTGCTGGAACTGGCTCAAGGACGGGGTTGCCGGGTGGTCAACGACCCCCGATCCCTGCGCGACTGCAACGAGAAGCTGTTCGCCCTGCAGTTCCCGCAATGTGTCGTGCCTACCCTGGTATCCCGCGATGCCGGGGAGCTGCGGGCATTCGTCGCCGAGCAGGGCCAGGCGGTGTTGAAACCACTCGATGGCATGGGCGGGCGCGGCATCTTCAAGGTGCGCCATGGCGACAGCAACCTCAATTCCATGCTGGAAACCCTGCTGGACGGCCACCGGCACTTCGCCATCGCGCAGAAGTTCATCCCGGAGATCACCTCCGGCGACAAACGCATCCTGCTGATCGACGGTGAACCGGTGCCCTACGCCCTGGCCCGCATCCCGCAGGGCGATGAGTTCCGCGGCAACCTCGCCGCCGGCGGCCGCGGCGAAGGCGTGCCGCTGTCCGACCGCGACCGCTGGATCGCCGCCCAGGTGGCGCCGGAACTGCGGCGCCGCGGCCTGCGCTTCGTCGGCCTGGACGTGATCGGCGACTACCTCACCGAGATCAACATCACATCCCCTACCTGCATCCGTGAACTCGATGCCCAGTTCGGCCTTAACATCGCCGGGTTGATGTTCGACGCCATCGAGGGGTCATGACCACGAGAGGTTCCGCAGGGCCCGACCTGTTCGGCCCCACCCTGCTGTTTTCCGTCGTGCTGCACGGCATCATCCTGCTGGGGGTGACCTTCAGCGCCTCGCGCCCGAAGGCCGGCTTGCCGTCGCTGGACGTCACCCTGGTGGACGTCGCCAACGACCAATCTCCGGACAAGGCTGACTTCCTGGCACAGGCCAACAATGCCGGCGGGGGCGAAAGCGACAAGGCCGCGCGGCCTTCCGAGCGCGCGTCCGGGCTCCTTCCCACCGACGTCCGCGGCACCGCGCCCACGCGGGTGGCCGCTTCCACCGCCAACCCGACGCCGGCCAGCGATCCGCGTCTGGTCACCACCGCCGGCAGCAGCGATTTCACCGTGACACGCAACGAGGCCAGCACCCGCCAGGACGACCAGGCCTCGGCCGAGGAGACCCGGCGCGCCGAGGAAATGGCCTCCCTCGCCGCCGAGGTGCGCGACCAGTCCGAAAAGTACGCCAAGCGGCCGAAGAAGAAGTTCATTTCGGCCAACACCAAGGAATACGCCTACGCCGCCTACATGAACGGCTGGGTCAAGCGCGTGGAGCGGGTCGGCAATCAGAACTATCCCGACCAGGCTCGTCGCGAAAGCCTGCACGGCGATGTTGTGCTCACTGTCGGCCTCAACCGCGACGGCAGCATCAAGAGCGTGGATGTGATCGACTCCTCCGGGCACAAGCTGCTCGACGATGCCGCGCAGCGCATCGTGCGCCTGGCCGGGCCCTTCCCGCCGCTGCCGCCGGACAAGACACGCGTGGACGAGCTTTACATCACGCGTACATGGCAGTTTCTCCCCGGGGATATCCTGCGCAACCGCTAACGCCCCGAGTGCTTCGCGCCCCGCTACAATCAAGCCATGAACCATCCCACCAGCTTCGCCGGCCAGTTCCTCATCGCCATGCCGGGTCTCGTCGACCCGCCGTTTGCCCGCGGGGTCACGTTCCTGTGCCAGCACGGTGAGGATGGCGCGGTGGGCCTCCTGATCAACCAGATATCCGAGTACCGTCTGGCCGACGTGCTGGCGCAGATGGACCTGGAATGCCAGGACGCCGAAATCGCCGACTACCCCGTGCTGATCGGCGGGCCGGTCAAACAGGAACGCGGCTTCGTGCTGCACCGCGAACCCGGCCAGTGGGAATCGAGCTACCGCATCAACGAAGCCTGGTCGGTCACCACCTCGCGCGACATCCTGGTAGCCATGGCCGCGGGCGAAGGTCCCGCCCAGGCGCTGCTGGCGCTGGGGTACGCCGGCTGGAGCGCCGGCCAGCTCGAACAGGAGCTGATGGAAAACGCCTGGCTCACTACCGAGGCCGATGCACGTATCGTCTTCGACACCCCGCTTGAAGAACGTTGGAATGCCGCCGCCGGACTGATGGGGGTGAACCCCGCGCAGTTGGCCGGCTATGCCGGTCACGCCTGAAGGCATGGCCTGCCTGTTCGGCTTCGATGTCGGCACGCGGTTGATCGGCGTGGCGGTGGGCAACACGCTCACCGCAACCGCGCGTGGCATTGCTGCCATCGCCGTACGCGAGGGCCAGCCGGACTGGACCCGCCTTGATGCCCTGCGCCGGGAATGGCTTCCCGAACGCGCCATCGTGGGCTTGCCGCTCGATGGCGAGGGCAAGGAGCAACCCATGACGCGTACCGCACGCCGTTTCGGAGCGGTGTTGGCCGAGCGCTGGCAACTGCCGGTGGAGTTCGCCGACGAAGGCCACACCTCGCAGGAGGCAGCGCGGCGGTTCGCCACCCAGCGCGCCGCGGGCCTGAAGAAACGCAGGGACGCCGCGACCATCGATGCCGAAGCCGCGGCGGTGATCCTCGAGGCCTGGCTTGCCCAGGCATGATCCGTAACCAACCGTCCTTCCCTGCCACGAGGGTTCCATGAGCCAACGCCTGCGCCACCTCACCACGCTTGCGGGCCTGCCCACCGAGGCGATCACGCGCCTCTTGGACCGGGCCGAGACGATGCGCGAAGCCTGTGCCCACGGCACGCGCAAGCTCAACCTGCTGGCCGGGCGCACGGTGCTGAACCTGTTCTTCGAACCTTCCACGCGCACGCGCACCTCGTTCGAACTGGCGGCGCGGCGGCTGGGCGCGGATGTGATCAACTTCGACATCGGGCTTTCCTCCACCGCCAAGGGCGAGGAACTCTTCGACACCCTGCACACGCTCGAGGCCATGCACCTGGATGCGATCATCGTGCGCCACAAGGAGTCGGGCACCCCCGAGTCGCTGGTCAAGCACGCCATGAGCGGCGTGGCGGTGATCAACGCCGGCGACGGCAACCGCGCCCACCCCACGCAGGGCCTGCTCGATGCCCTCACCATCCGCCAGCACCGGCCCGACTTCGACCAGCTCACCGTCACCATCTGCGGCGATGTACTGCATTCGCGCGTGGCGCGCTCGGATGTCCACGCCCTGCAGGCGCTAGGCACGCGGACCATCCGCCTGTGTGGCCCGGCCGCGCTGCTGCCCGGCGCCGAGGAACTCCCCGGGGTTGAAATCAGCAACGATTTCGATGCCGCCATCGAAGGTGCCGGCGCGGTGATCATGCTTCGCCTGCAGAAAGAGCGCATGGCGGCCACGGAGCTGCCCGACGAGGCCAGCTACTTCGCCCGCTACGGCCTGGACAAGAAACGCCTGGCGCGGGCCGGCAAGGGCTGCCTGGTGATGCATCCGGGCCCGATCAACCGCGGCATCGAGATTGCCCCGGACGTGGCCGACGGCGCCCAGTCGCGCATCCTGGAACAGGTGGGCAACGGCGTGTTCGTGCGCATGGCGGTCCTGGCCGAAGTACTTGGACGCTGAATAAAGCGGAATTTGCCCGTTTTTGTCGCCTTAGGTCCACTTCTTACGGGCATAATGGGCTTCGCTCCCGGTCCGGCCGGGTAGCCAACGACACCGATATGGGGAAAGGAACTTGAAGATGCGACCGACGAAGCGACTGATTGCGCTTGGCCTGGCCACCGCCCTGCTGGCTGCCTGCGGCCACAAGGACAAGGACGCGCCACTGGCCTTCGTGCCAGCTGACACCCCCTATGTGTTCGCCAACATCGAAGCTCCCTCCGACGACGTGCGTGCATCGGCCTACAACCAGTGGAACCTCCAGCTTCCTGGCCAGGTGTCGCAGCTCAAAGCGCTGGCCGACAGCCAGGAGCAGGTCGGCCACACCAACAACGCCAACCTCCTGCGCGCGCTGGTGAAGGAAGTCGACGGCAAGAAGGCCGAGGACGTCGTCACCACCCTGGGCATGGATCCGAAGGGCAAGATGGCGTTCTACGGCATGGGCCTGGCACCGGTGCTCCGCGCCGACCTTGCCGATCCCAACGCCTTCAACAGCTTCATCGATCGCATGGAAGCCGCCTACGGCCAGAAGTTCGAAGTAGCCAAGGTGGGCGATCAGTCTTATCGCAAGGCCGTGTCGGCCGAGTCGGGTACCGAAGTGGTGCTGGCCGTCGTCGGCAAGCAGTTGGTCGCCACCCTGCTGCCCTCCGATGCCGCCGAGCCGCTACTGCGCCAGGCACTGGGCCTTGACCGTCCGGAAAAGAACCTGCAAGAAGACGGCCGCCTGGAGAAGATCGCCAAGGACAAGGGCTACGAGAAATTCGCTGTCGGCGCCGTGGACATCGCCCACTTGTTGCCGCTGATGGCCAGCGGCAAGGACCCGCTCTTCGCCGCCATGGTGCGCCAGAAGATGCAGGCCGACGCCGCCAAGACCGGCGAGCCGGTCAGCGCCCAGGCCAACCCGTTCCCGCCGTCCTGCGAAGCCGATGCCACGCGCATCGCCGCACGCTTCCCGTCGGCCAGCTTCGGTTACACCAAGATCGACGCCACCCATCAGGAAACGCGCTTCGACGTCGCCCTGGCACCGGACATCACCCAGGCGTTCTCGGGCCTTGAAGTGGAAGTGCCGGGACTGGGCAAGGATTCGGACACCGCGTTCGACTTCGCCCTGGCGCTGCCGGTGAAGCAGGTACGCGAATTCTGGACGGCCCAGGCCGACGCCGTCACGGCCAAGCCTTTCCAGTGCCCGGCCCTGGCGGGCCTGAACGAGGCCTTTGCCAAGGTGGGTCCGGCCATGCAGCAGGCGGCCATCCCGCCGTTCGGCGACCTGCGCGGCATCCGCATTGCGCTGGATTCCTTCAGCATGCCGCCGGCCGACAAGGCCGGGCAGATCCCGTCCATCACCGGTCGCCTGCTTGTCGCCACCAGCAACCCGGCGGGCCTGGTGGCCATGGGTAGCGCGGTGATGCCGGCGCTGGCCCAGGTCAAGCTCACCCCCGACGGCAAGCCCGTCGCCCTGCCGGCCGACATGACAGCCATGGCAGGCGGCCCCGGATTCGCCGCGATGACGGACAAGGCCGTGGCCATCGGCATCGGTGCCGGCCAGGACGCCAAGCTTGGCGACATGCTCAAGGACACCATCGGTGACAAGGGCCGCCAGATGCGCGTGCATCTGAACGGCGACATGTACCGCACATGGATCGACCTCATGGCCGACAAGGCCGACGCGATGAGCGCCGCCGGCGCCGGCATCGATCCCACCGCGGACCCCGCCACCGCCGAGAAGGCGCGCGCCGATGCCGCCGCACGCTCAAAGGCCCAGTTCGACACCATGCGCGCCCAAGCCCAACGCATCGTCCAACTGTCCGGCGACGTCCTGGTAGACGGCAACGGCCTGACAATCACCAGCAAGGCCGAAACCAAGTAACCCGCAGTCCATCGCGTAACGAAAAGGGCGCCCTGTGTGGCGCCTTTTTTTTGGCTCGGCATCGAGGCTCGGGCGTGGTCGCAGGAGCCGGGGGCCATCAGCCTCGTCGCTCCGATTACACCGGCGCTTGGGGAATGAGGCCGCTGCGCGGCTTTTTCTGATGGCTGCGCCCCGGCGCGCGCGCGTTGCACAAGTCGCCGACGAGGCTGGTGGCCCCCGGCTCTGGACAGTCCGAGGTCGCATGATGGGACAACGTGGCTGCGGTCACATGAAGCGAATCGTGCGCACTACGAAGCTGCCGGAAGCGTGCGAAGGCATGCAAGACATCCAGGCCATCGATGCACTCCCCTCGCGAACCTCACCGTTCGGGGAGAGCCGGCGGGGCCCAGCGGCTCTCCCCCGGCAACCTGAACGCTTCACGTGGCTTTGCCGACCGGCCGATGAACAAACCGGCAGGTTCCCACGAATCGTTCACCCTTGCCCTGTTCCCATGTCGTCACGGCAAGCGGCGCCTTCGGGCTGCCGGCCGTTGTTCCCATTAACAGGAGTTAGCCACATGAATGCGTCCCTGATTCGCAAGACCATCCTTTCTGCCGCCCTCGTTGCCGGCGTGGCTGCGCTCCCGATCGCCACGGTGAGTGCGCAGGATTCGATGTCCAAGGAAAAGACCAACCAGACGGTGCCCGACAAGGCCGCCGACGGTTGGATCACCACCAAGGTGAAGAGTGAGCTGGCCTCGACCAAGGGCATCAAGTCGACCGACATCTCGGTCGACACCAACGACGGCGTGGTAACGCTGTCGGGTACCACCGATACCGCCGCGGCCAAGACCAAGGCTGAGAAGGTAGCCAAGAAGGTCAAGGGCGTGAAGAGCGTCTCGGCCGATGGCCTGACGGTCGACGCCTCGAAGTAACCGTCGCTGCTACGTAACGAAAAAGGGAGCCTTCGGGCTCCCTTTCTTTTCTTCCGGTGCAATCCGTGCCTAGCGGCGCAACATGCCGCCGAACTGGTTCTTGTCGGACGTTTCCTGCACCGAAACACCTTCCAGCCCCTGGCTGAGCGTATGCGCATCGCCGCCCTGGGCCAGCTTGATGCGCAGGCGCACCTCGTTGGAGCTGTCGGCGTGGCGCAGGGCGTCCTCGTAGGAGATTTCGCCTGCGTGATACAGGGTGACCAAGGCCTGGTCGAAGGTCTGCATCCCTAAGTTGGTCGAGTCGCGCATCACTTCCTTGATCTTGTGGATCTCGCCCTGGCGGATGTAGTCCTGCACCAGTGG
>NZ_DATHFX010000456.1:0-3688 GCF_035317885.1 Pinirhizobacter sp. | reverse complement strand
CTGGGCGTGTTGCCGCCGGACATTGAACCCCACGCCACCGCCCATATCGATGAAATCGTGGAAATGATCAGCAAGCTGATCGAGGGCGGCCACGCCTACGAGGCCGAGGGCCATGTGCTGTTCGACGTAGCATCCTACGATGCCTACGGCGCTCTTTCCGGCCGTGACCCGGAGGACATGATCGCCGGCGCGCGCGTGGAAGTAGCCCCGTACAAAAAGAATCCCGCCGACTTCGTATTGTGGAAGCCCTCCGACGCCACCCTGCCCGGCTGGGACAGCCCCTGGGGCCGCGGCCGCCCGGGCTGGCATATCGAGTGCTCGGCGATGAGCGCGGCGCACCTGGGCCAGACCATCGACATCCACGCCGGCGGCGTGGACCTCGTCTTCCCCCATCACGAGAACGAAGTGGCGCAGAGCACCTGCGCGCATGGCGGCCGTATCTTTGCCCGGTTCTGGCTGCATAACGGCTTGTTGAACATGGAAGGCCGCAAGATGTCCAAGTCGCTGGGCAACGTGCTGGTATTGCATGAGCTGCTCAAGATGCACCCGCCGGAGGCGCTACGCCTGCTGCTGTTGCGGGGCCACTACCGTCAACCGCTTGACTGGTCGCCTGCCACCATCGCGCAAGCCATCCGCACCCTCGACGGCTGGTACGGCGTGCTGCGTGACCTGGCCGACATCGATCCCACCGATTCAGCGATCCCCACGGCGGTGGAAGCGGCCCTGTGCGACGACATCAACACGCCGCAGGCGCTGGCGGAAATCGCCCACCTGGCCGATACCGCGCGGAAGGCGCCGATCGGCGAGCGCCCGGCGGCCAAGGGCGCGCTGCTGGCCGCGGGCGCGGCGCTCGGGCTATTTGGGCAGGATCCGGAAGCCTGGTTCAAGCGCGGTATCAGCGAGGATGTCGATGCCAGCATGGTGGAAGACCTGCTGCAACGCCGCCGCGAAGCACGTGCCGCGCGCGACTGGGTCGGCGCCGATGCCATCCGCGATGAACTTTCCGCCATGGGCGTGACCATCGAGGATGGCCCGCAAGGCACGCGCTGGAGCCTGGCCAAGTGAACAGCCCACGGGAAATCGCCCCGCAGGAAACCACCGCTGCCCAAGCCCAGGCCGCGATCGTCGAGGAGTTTGCCTTCTTCAGCGACTGGAGCGAGCGGTACCAATACCTGATCGACCTCGGCCGCCAGCTTCCGCCCTTCCCCGATGAACTGAAGACCGAGCCATACCGGGTGCACGGGTGCCAGTCGATGGTGTGGCTAGTGCCCTCGGGCGATGCCGCGTGCATGACCTTCCAGGCCACCAGCGATTCGGCCATCGTGGCGGGCCTCATCGCCCTGATCCTGCGCGTGTACTCCGGACGGTCCGCGGCGGAGATCGTGTCCACGGAACCTGCGTACATCCAGCAGATTGGCCTTGCCAAGCATTTGTCGCCGACACGCAGTAACGGCCTGGCCGCCATGCTGGCGCAGCTCAAGGCTTATGCGGCGGCAATGGCGGCCTGAAAAAAACCCCGCGCAAGGCGGGGTTCTTTCCTCGATGGGTTAGTCGCCCATCTGCTTTTGCAGGTGTTCGCGCCGTTCCTGCGCGTCGAGCGAAAGCGTGGCAATCGGACGGGCGTCCAGGCGCTCGAGGCCGATTTCTTCGTCCGTTTCCTCGCAGTACCCGTAGCGGCCGTCCTCGATGCGACGCAGGGCGCCGTCGATCTTGGAGATGAGCTTGCGGTAGCGATCGCGGGTGCGAAGCTCCAGCGAGTTTTCCGTTTCGCGGGTGGCGCGCTCGGCTTCGTCGCCGACGTCGCGGACTTCTTCGCGCAGGTTGTCCATCGTCTGGCGGGATTCTTCCACCAGCTGGTCGCGCCAGTCGCGCAACTTGTTGCGGAAGTAGGCCAGGTGACGGGGATTCATGTATTCCTCGCCCGACTTCGGGCGATAGCCCTTGGGGATGTCCACGTTCGTCGTGGCGGGCAAGGCGTAACGCCCGTCTTCGCGGGTGACGCCGTTATCGTTTGAAGCTGAGGCAAGACTATTCATTCGTGATTGCGCAGACTTTTCGTTCTTGTGTGAGGAACTGCCCACCGCCGACGCCTTGCGTGGCGCGACCGACGTGGCCGTGGCGGATTTGCCGGTAGCGGCGTGGGGCGCTTGGCGGCTCGGTGCAACAGGTGCGGGAGCGGCGGTCTTCGCGACCGGCGTTTTGGCAACCTTGGGCGATGGTACCGCAGGCTTGGCTGCTTGTGCCTTCTTGCTCGCCACGACAGGCGTTTTTCCTACAGGTTTTTTCGCTGGCACGGCTTTGGCGGGTGCCGCCGCCGGTGCCTTCGCCGCTACCTTCTTCACGGGTGCGGCCTTGTCTGGCGCGGCTTTCTTCGCCACGGGTGCTGCTTTCTTCACGGGCGTTGACTTCCTGGTGGCGGGCGCGGTTTTTTTCACCGGCGCCTTTGCGACGGTTTTCTTCGCCGGCGCGGGCTTGGCCACCGGTTTCTTCGCTGGCGTCTTCACGGTCTTCACCGCCTTGGACGCCTTGGTTGCCTTGACAGCTTTGGTCGCCTTGGCGGCCTGGACTGCCGGTTTGGCCGGCTTCCTGGCCGCACTGGCGCCACCTGCCGCTTTTTTGGCCGGTGTCTTGGATACTGCGGAACTACGTGTGTTCTTCGCCATGTCCTTCACCCAGTGTTCGCCCCCCCGGCGGCGGGCTGTTATAGCCGAATATGACTTACCCCGGCAACCGCCTTCTGAAATACTAGCCCCTTCCACTGTCGCCGGGGCGCCATGCGCCCGACGACAGCCGCCCCCAAAACACGAGTATTTCGAACCGCCCCGTGTCCCGATTCCTGCAATGGCTCTTGCGCCAGTACAAGCGCTGGATTAGCCCGCTACTGGGCCAGCGCTGCCGTTTCCATCCTAGCTGTTCGGATTACGCCCGGGTGGCGATCGCGCGCTTCGGGGCGCCACGTGGCAGTGTGCTGGCCGGATGGCGGCTACTTCGCTGCCAGCCCCTGTGTACCGGCGGTCACGACCCCGTGCCCGATCATTTCACCTTGGCGCGCTGCCGCGCGCATGGAGACTAAACGTCCATGACCAATGCCTGGCTGATCCGTAACGCCGAGCTGATCAACGAGAACAAGCGGCTGCACGCCGACGTACGCGTCCGCGACGGCCGCATCGCCGCGATTGCCCGGGAACTGGTCCCCGAGGACGGCGAACAGGTGATCGACGCCTCCGGCCTGTGGTTGCTGCCCGGCATGATCGATGACCAGGTGCACTTCCGTGAACCGGGGCTTACCCACAAGGCGGACATCGGCAGCGAGTCGCGCGCCTGCGCCGCCGGCGGCATCACAAGCTTCATGGAAATGCCCAACACCAAGCCACCGGCGCTCGACCGCGACACGCTCGAAGCGAAGTACACGCGGGCTGCGGAGACTTCCGCGGTGAACTATGCCTTCTACATGGGCGCCAGCAACGACAACCTCGAGGCGATCCGTGCGCTCGATCCAAAGACCTCCCCGGGAGTGAAGGTGTTCATGGGTGCCTCCACCGGCAACATGCTGGTGGACGACCCCGAGGTACTGGACGGCATCTTCCGCGATTGCCCCACGGTGATCATCACGCACTGTGAAGACACGCCCATGATCGACGCGAACCTGGCCAAGGCGCACCAAAAATACGGACAGGACATCCCCGCC
>NZ_DATHFX010000455.1:0-4979 GCF_035317885.1 Pinirhizobacter sp. | reverse complement strand
GCCCGCACGTGCAAACCCTCTCGACGATCGCGCGCACCTATGTCAGCACGCACCCGAACGCAGGCCTGCCCAACGCGTTCGGCGAATACGACGAAACGCCCGAGCAGATGGCCGCCACCATCGGCGATTTCGCCCGCGAGGGCCTGTTGAACCTGGTCGGTGGCTGCTGCGGCACCACTCCCGCCCACATCAAGGCCATCGCCGACGCGGTGGCTCCCTGTCGTCCCCGCATGTTCGAGGCAAACCAGCAGGCAGCATGAGTACCCTTCGCCATACCCGCCTGAGCGGCCTCGAGCCGCTGGTCATCACCCCGGACCTGCTCTTCGTCAACGTCGGCGAACGCACCAACGTCACCGGCTCCGCCCAATTCCGCAAACTGGTGAAGGAAGGCCGCTACGAAGAAGCCGTGGACGTCGCCCGCCAGCAGGTGGAGAGCGGCGCGCAGATCATCGACGTCAACATGGACGAGGGCCTGATCGATTCAGAAGCCGCGATGACCCGCTTCCTGAACCTGATCATGTCCGAGCCCGACATCGCCCGCGTGCCGGTGATGGTCGACTCCTCCAAGTGGACGGTGATCGAAGCGGGCCTGCGCTGCCTGCAAGGCAAGGGCATCGTCAACTCCATCTCGATGAAGGAAGGGGAAGAACCCTTCCTCGAGCACGCCCGGCTGGTGCGCCAGTACGGCGCCGCCGTGGTGGTGATGGCCTTCGACGAGGTCGGCCAGGCCGATACCTGTGAGCGCAAGGTCGAGATCTCTTCCCGCGCCTACAAGCTGCTGACCGAAGAGGTCGGCATGCCGCCGGAGGACATCATCTTCGACCCGAACATCTTCGCCGTGGCGACGGGCATCGAGGAGCACAACAACTACGCCGTGGACTTCATCGAAGCCACGCGCGAGCTTAAGAAGCGCTTTCCGTCGTGCCACATCTCCGGCGGCGTATCGAACGTGTCGTTCGCCTTCCGCGGCAACAACCCGGTGCGCGAGGCGATCCACTCGGTGTTCCTGTACCACGCCATCAAGGCCGGCATGGACATGGGTATCGTCAACGCAGGTTCGCTTGCCATCTACGACGAGCTTCCCGAGGAACTGCGCGAGCGCGTGGAAGACGTGGTGCTGAACCGCCGGGCCGACTCCACCGACCGGCTGCTGGAGATCGCCGACCGCTACAAGGGCGGCAAGGCCCAGGCGGTGATCGAAACCGCCGCCTGGCGCGAAAAGCCCGTGCGCGAACGCCTGTCGCATGCCCTGGTGCACGGCATCGACCAGTACGTGGTGGAAGACACCGAAGAAGCCCGGCAGCTTTCCTCACGCCCCCTGGACGTGATCGAAGGCCCGCTGATGAACGGCATGAACATCGTCGGCGACCTCTTCGGTGCCGGCAAGATGTTCCTGCCCCAGGTGGTGAAGTCCGCGCGCGTAATGAAAAAGGCGGTGGCCCACCTTATTCCCTTTATCGAGGAAGAGAAGCTGCGCACGGGCGACGCCGGCAAGAACAACGGCACTATCGTCATGGCCACGGTGAAGGGCGACGTGCACGACATCGGCAAGAACATCGTGGGCGTGGTACTCCGCTGCAACAACTTCGAGGTGATCGACCTTGGCGTGATGGTGCCCACGCAGAAGATCCTGGACACCGCGCGCGAAATGAAGGCTGACATCATCGGGCTCTCCGGCCTCATCACGCCTTCGCTTGAGGAAATGAGCCAGGTGGCCCGCGAGATGCAACGCCAGGGGTTCGAGCTGCCGCTGATGATCGGCGGCGCCACCACGTCGCGCGCGCACACGGCGCTGCGCATCGAGCCGCACTACAAGGCAACCACCGTGTGGGTGAAGGATGCCTCGCGCGCGGTGGGCGTGGCGCAGTCGCTGGTGAGCAAGGATCTGGTGGATGAGTTCATCACCAAGGTACGCAGCGAGTACGCCGAAGTACGCGAGCGCCACAAGGAGCGCGGCACCGGCAAGCCGCTGGTGCCCCTGTCCAAGGCCCGCGCGCAGCGCTTCGAAGGCGGCTGGGAATCGTATACGCCCCCTGCCCCGCGCCAACCCGGCGTCACGGTCCTGGACAACTACGACCTGGCCGAACTCGTGTCGTACATCGACTGGGGTCCCTTCTTCAACGCCTGGGAACTGGCCGGCAGGTACCCTGCCATCCTGGACGACGAGATCGTCGGGCCACAGGCGCGCGAGCTCTTCGCCGATGCGAAGGCGATGCTGGACAAGATCGTGTCGGAAAAGTGGCTCACCGCCCGCGGCGTGATCGGCTTCTGGCAGGCCAGCGCCGTAGGCGACGATGTGGAGGTTCGCGGCGACGACGGCAAGAAGCTGGCCATGCTCCGTTTCCTGCGCCAGCAGGTCGACAAGCCTGCCGACCGCCCGGATTTCTGCCTGGCCGATTTCGTCGCGCCGAAGGACACCGGTGTAGCCGACTGGGTGGGCGGCTTCGCCGTCACCGCAGGCCAGGGTATCGAAGAACACGTCGCGCGCTTCGAAGCCGACCACGACGATTACTCATCCATCATGCTCAAGGCCCTGGCCGACCGCCTGGCCGAAGCCTTCGCCGAACGCCTGCACGAGCGCGTGCGCCGTGAGTTCTGGGGCTACGTGCCTGATGAAGCCCTGGACAACGAATCGCTGGTGGCCGAGAAATACCGCGGTATCCGCCCGGCACCGGGCTACCCGGCCTGCCCCGAACACACCGAGAAGGCCACGCTGTTCGACCTCCTGGACGCACCGGGCAACACCGGCATCGAGCTCACCGAAGGCTTCGCCATGTATCCCACGGCGGCGGTCTCCGGCTGGTATTTCTCCCACCCGGGGAGCCAGTACTTCGTGGTGGGAAAGCTAAGCCGCGAACAGGTGGAAGACTACGCCCGCCGCAAGGGCTGGAAGCGCGAGGTGGCCGAACGCTGGCTGGCCCCGTACCTGGACTACGACGTGGATTAAGTCACCTCGTTGGACACCTGGTGGCGCAGCCGCGCCTCGCGCATGTGTACCCAGAGGTTATAGACGGACACGAACGCCGGGAAGAAATTGGACAGGATGCCCACCGAGTCGTTCTTGCCGAAGATGAAATAGGCCAGCAGCAGGGCCGAGCCCACCACCGACAGCCACCAGAACGACAACGGCATCACCACCCGCTTGTACTTGCGGGTGTAGTACAGCTGGACGAACCAGCGGCTGGTGAACATCAAGGAGCCGGCAAAGCCGATGATTTTCCAGGGGGTGAACGAGAAATGTGACAGGGCGGCCAGCACGCGCTGCCATTCGGAGAGGAAATAGTCCATGGGGGTCGGCCACCGGGAAAAGTCGGCCATTTTACCCTCGATGGCCCCCGGATGTTGACCGCCCGCCCCGCCCTGCGTAGAATTCCGCGCTCCCGGCGGGCGGTTAGCTCAGCGGTAGAGCACTGCCTTCACACGGCAGGTGTCACAAGTTCGATCCTTGTACCGCCCACCATACGAATCGAATGAAAAAGCCTCCGAAAGGAGGCTTTTTTGTGCGCACAGCAGCGAAACGGATAGTGCGGATGAACACGTCAGGCACTGCACCCTAGCCGGGGTCGATCACCGCTTGGCGATGACCCGGGCTGCTCTACGCCAGCCCAACGCGTTCATCCGCCCACATGGCTCGTATGGCCGGGCCCTGTTTCAAGAAAGGGTAAGGGTGGCGGGCGAGCCAGGGTAGAAAACCGTGAACAGACGGCCGGGCATACGCCCGCCTGGTCGCCCGCCGTGAGACGGTAAACCCCGGGCCCCGCAGACAACGCTGCGGGGCCCGCTGTTCAACGGGTTTCTACACCCGGTTGCCGGTACCCCGGCAACCCGTGAATGATTCCGTGTCACACACGAAGGGTCCATACGAATCTTCTCAGAAGTGATGCCGACATGAACATCCAACGATGCTCAATCCATTCCCTGGAAGGCAGTTCAGTAAGCGGGCTCGTTCGTTCACCCTCCCCAACGATGC
The DNA here is from genome assembly GCF_035317885.1 of Pinirhizobacter sp. Classification (GTDB taxonomy): domain Bacteria; phylum Pseudomonadota; class Gammaproteobacteria; order Xanthomonadales; family Rhodanobacteraceae; genus Pinirhizobacter. The sequence continues at coordinate 1,009 of NZ_DATHFX010000455.1, read as the reverse complement.
CATCACGTCCGTTTTCGGGCGAGGCCCGCATCCTCAGCGCACCTTCCCGATGGAACTGCTGCATGCCCGCCGACGGCATTCAACGAAACGACGGCGACGCCATCGCCCAGTTCCGCCGCTACGTGCAACAGGCCGGTTTCCCTTGCCTTGCCGCCCGCACCGCCACCGAGAACGACCACGTTCGATTCCTCGTAGCAGGAAGCCTTGAGTCATCCGACGCGGACGAAGCGATCGTGACGCAGGCACGCGCGTTCGCGGCGGACGTGGAATCGGCGAAGGGGTTCCATAGCCTGGCCCTGCTCTTCCCGTGCACGCCGCCCATGGACGAAGCGACCTTCGAACAGGCGTTGTGGACGCGACTGCAAGCCTTGCACGCGCTCGATGCACGTACCGCACCGTGGGATCCATCGGTAAGCGACGACCCGGCCTCGCCGGACTTCAGCTTCAGCCTGGGCGGCCGCGCCTTCTACGTGGTGGGCTTGCATCCGGCGTCAAGCCGGCGCGCTCGTCGCTTTCCCCACGCAGCCCTGGTGTTGAATCTGCACAGCCAGTTCGAGGCCTTGCGTGCAGATGGGCGTTACGAGCGGTTCCACGAGGCCATCGTCGAGCGTGACGTTGAGTTCTCAGGCTCGGTCAACCCGATGCTGGCGACGCATGGCGAAGGGCTGGAGGCGCCGCAATACAGCGGGCGCGAAGTGGATGCGGGCAGCTGGCGCTGCCCGTTCAAGGCCTAGCTGCAAGTCCCGCCCACGGCGATCGGAGCTGTTCCGGCGCGGCCCGACGATGCCTGGGTCAGTACCACGCCCTGGGCGCCATTGACGCTGGTGCCGAGGGCGGCTGAGCCTGCGGTGGAACACACATTGAAGGCGACGTCCGAACCGTTGCTGATCTCACCGCGCTGGTTGAAGGTAATCGGCGTCGCGCTGGCCGTGCGGATGGACACGCTGGTGGTCTTGGTGGCCATGCGCAGGAGATTGGTGTCGGCAAGGGTACCCGCACCGGTGTATTT
>NZ_DATHFX010000454.1:0-8339 GCF_035317885.1 Pinirhizobacter sp. | reverse complement strand
GGGGTGTACCGAGGGCGGGTGTTGCGCCTGCTCGGTAGCGGCGTGGTGGCCGAACCGTCTTCCCGGGCGGCGGCTGAGGCGGCCATCGCCACGCTGCTGCGTGCCGACCGCGGCGCACGCGTGTTGCGTATCCAGGAAACGACGCTTCCCAATACTTTCGTACAAACGCTCACCGGGCCCGGCCAAGGTTTCACCGGCGTTTCCGCAAACCTGCTTGATCAGGTGAACTGGACCATTGCACCGCAGGCCGATGCCGCCGGCTGGCTGGCCGGCATGGACTCGAAGAAGCGCAACGACCTGACGCGTCGCCTGCGCAACGTGTACAAGAAGCTCGGCGATGGCGCCCGCTTGCGCGTGTTCGCCACGCCCGCGGAGATGGATGAATATTGTGCGTTGATGAACCAGGTGTATGCCCGCAGCTGGCACGCCGATGCCCAGGCGATCGACTGGAATGAGCCTGCCAGGCGCGCGTGCTTCGCCACGCTCGCCGCCAGTGGGCGCATCGTCGGACACATGTTGCTGCTGGGTGAGAAACCCGTCGCCTACGTGCACGGTTACCGCCTTGGCGGTCGCTACCTGCTCGATGACACCGGATACGACGAGGCCTTCGCGTCGCTGGGAGTGGGGTCGTCACTGGTGTTCCAGTCCGTGCAGGATCTCATGGCGCGCCATCCGGGCGAGACCATCGACTTCGGTTACGGCGACAACCAGTACAAGCGCGTGCTGGCTACTGACCAGGCCCAGTGCGCATCGCTGTACCTGGTTCGTGGCCCCGCGGCGCGCCTGCGCTTTGCCATGGTCGGGCCGATGCGCGCAGCCTATCGCCTGGCACGCCGGCTTCGCCAGAAGTAACCTTCAGGCCCGCGCGGCCATCATGCGATGCCGCACCAGGCGGTAGACCGGGCCGGCGAAGCGCTTGAGCGGCTTCTTGGTGTTCCACAGCAGCCATTGCCGCATTCTGGCAACGCCGTCGCCATTGGCCAGCGCCACCGCCACCGATGCACCCATGCCGCGCCACAGCGCATAGCGGCCGATCACCAGGCAATCGCCCACCCGGTGCGTGCGCACGGTGGGTTCGGAGGTGAACAGGGTGCGGATGCCGGCCGCCGCCGCCGATGCTGCCACGGCAGGGGAATAGAACCCGCCCGGTATCGAGGCAACGGTCACCGGCGACCCTAAGATACCCTCCAGTATGCGTACGCTGCTGCGCCACTCAGCGTCCAGCGCCGCGGGAGACAGCCGCGAGATCTCCGCCGGATGGGTGTGCGAATGGCTGCCCACCACGTGGCCGGCGGCATGCAATTCGCGTAACGCATGGGCGTCGATGAAGCCCGGGGTGCCGATGCGCGAAGTGGTGATGAAGAAGTGTCCGCGCATGTCCCGGCGTAGCAGTTCGCGGCCGATCGTGCTGGCCGAGGCGCCGCCATCGTCAAAGGTCAATGCGTAGGGGGTAAGCGCCCCGAAGTCCAGCCGCGTGCGTTCGAGCGCATTCATGTGGCGCGCGAAATCGTCGGTGTCGAGCTTGTACCGACCGGCGGCGGGGCCGGAAAAACCGCTGCTGTCGCCGGCGCCGGGCGCCACCACATCGTGGTACATCAGGGCCACGCGGTGCCCATCGCGTCGCGCGGCGCGTTTCCAGGCGATGTGCTGGCTTAGCCACGGCTGGCCCCAGTCCGCGCCTGCGCGGTGGCTTGTGTCCACCGCCTGCGCGGTGCCTGCGACGATCTCCTTGAGCTTCATGGCCACCGCGTCGAGGTTTTCGTGCACGGCGCGATACTGGATACGCGCATGGCTCTCAGTCCGCTCGTCAAAGGCATAGCTGTAATGCCCATACACGGGGCCTGTATCCACACCGGCATCGATCTTCAGCAGGGTCATGCCCACCTTGCCCATGTCGCGGCGTGCCAGTGCCCAGAAGCAGCCGTGGGCGTTGCGATATTCCGGGCAGATGCCCGGGTGCATCACGAAGGTGCCGACGCGGGCCACCGATAGGGTCTTCTTCTTGAGCAACTGCTTGGCGCGCGCGAGCACGATGTCGGGCCGGGCCTGGCGAAGGAAGGCGAGCACCGCATCGTCATTGACATTCGCAGCTACGATGGTGGGCACGTCGCGGGCCACGCCATAGCGCACGCGCATGGCCTGGATGGTGGCTGCCGTCCAGGCCGCATCGCCCCGGTGGGCGAGCTTCTGCCACAGGCGCATGGCCGCGACGTCGGCGAACCGGACCAGGCCCACGCGCTTGAACTCCCGCTTGATGCGGGCGATCTTTTGCGCACGCGTTTCTTCCAGCACCACGATGCCGGCCAGGGAGCTGAACGACGCCAGCCACGCCGCCAGGCCCTCGCGGTCGAAGGTGTCGCCGGCATGGCAGACAAGCACGCTACGCATGGTGGCGGATCGGCATGTGGCGCGGCGCGGGAAGTTCGAAATCGCGCCACTGGTGGGGGTTGCCGTCCTTGCCGGCTTCGGCCGCCTTGACGATGTTGTACATCTCCCGCGCCGTCACGTAGTGCAGGATGTAACGCTTGCCATCGTTGTACTTCGATTCCAGGTGCGCATGCATGGTGTGCGCGGCGTCGCCGAGCAGCGTATCCATGTCCCGTTCCTGGGTGCCGTGGGTATGGACCTTGACGAATACCCAATCGGGTTTTCCCTGCACGTGGATGCCGGTATCCACCCACGCGTCCACGCGCGAAGGGGTGGGCGGGCAGGCACGGCGTACATCGGAATTCTCGATGCGGGGGATGATGCCGAAGCGCCGCTCGCGCCAGTTCAGCCCCAGCGGGCCCGGGATGATCATCAGGTCGCCTGACGCCTTGCCGCCCACCCGAACCGGCTCGCCGGTGTCGTGCGACTTGGGCTTGAGCGGGTCGTCGGTGGCGTAGTAAATGGTGTTGATGGTGCTGGTTTGTGTTTCGCTGGGCGCGGAGGGAAGGGTGAAGTCCGCGTAGCAGCCCAGTTCGCGCAGCAGCACCAGTTCGTTGTTGATGCCGCACCAGCGCCCATCGGCTCGCGAATTGTCAAGGCACCAGTTGCCGTGGATGAAGGCGAAACGCAACTTGCCGGTGACAGGATCGCGTGGCAGGGCGCCGTGGCGTTCGTGCAGGAGCACGTTGAAGCGGTCGATGGTGGCGCGGAAGTTTTCCGGCGTGTCGTTGTCGTGGTGCAGGTGGATTTCCAGCTCGCCGAAGCCATCGGCACACAGGCCTGCGATCTTCTCCAGGTGTTCCTCGACGTATTCCTCTTCCGGATAGAAGAAGCTGTGTTGCGGATGGCGGCCGTCGGAATCGCGGTGCTTCGACGCCATGGCGCGGTAGTCGGTGCACCAGCGGTCCACCCGGGCGCGCTGGGTGGGCATATCCACGCGTCCCCAGTTGGGTTCGAAATGGTCGACGAAGGCAAACATCACGTGGGTGGGGCCATTGCCGCGGGCGGGCTTGCGGCGCCGGAGATACGAGCCCAGCCATACCTGCATGTTGCGCGCGCGGATGGCCCAGGCCACGGCGAGCAAGGCCACCAGGGCCACGGCGACTGCCAGCGCCAGGATCATCATGGCCATCATGCGGCCTTCCGTTCGCCGACGAGGCTCAGCAACTGCTCGGCATTATTGCGCCATTGCCGCTCGCGCTGGATGTAACTACGCGCGGCGGCGCCGACACGGCGCCGTTCTTCCTCGCGCGTGGCAAGTTCCAGCACACGCTCGACGCAGGCGGCGGTTTCCCCCCGTGGGAACAGCCAGCCCGTGGCACCGTCGCCGATGACCTCGGCCACGGGGGCGTAATCGGGAGCCACCACGGCCACGCCCATGCCCATGAACTCGAACAGCTTCATTGGCGAGCCGTAAAGGTTGGAGTCGGGAAGCACGGCGTAGTCCATGCAGGCGATCCAGCTGGCGATCTCGTCATGCGGGACGCGGCCGGGCAGCAACACGCGGTCGGCCAGGCCGCGGCCGGCAACCAGCGCGCGCACGGCCGGCAGTGTCTTGCCATCGCCTACGAACACCAGGGCCAGATCCGGCACCTCGGCCAGGCGCGCAGCGATCGCCTCGACGAAGCCGTCCACGCCATGCCAGTGGGCGAACACGCCGATGTGGCCGCAGACGATGCGCTGGTCCAGGCCGCGTGCAAGGCGCAGCGCCTGCCGATCGAAGCGCGCCGGGTCGAAACGGGCCAGATCCGCGGCATTGGGCGAGATCACCGACGGAGCGATGTTGCCGTGTGCCTTGATTGCCTCGTCGCGGAAATAGCTTGAGATGAACACCAGGCCGGTGGCGTTGCGCAGGCACCAGCCCTCGATGCGACGCGCCAGCGACTTCAGCTTAAGCGGCCGTACGCGATGGACCAGGGCCGAGTCGTTGATTTCCAGCACCAGCGGGATGTTCCGGCGCCGTGCCATCCATACCGTGGCGCACAGGAACAGCGAGTAGCGCTCGTAGATCAGTGCTGGTTCGTGCGCGGCGATGGCACGCGCCATGCGCGGCACGGTGATGATGTTGTAGCCAAGCTCCAGCAATTCGAACAGCACGCCGGGAAGCCGGGCGATGAACGCCGCCAGCCGACCCTGCTTGCCCGGTTCATGCGCAGGCGCTTCGTGTTCGGGGTCCGCGCCCGGGAATGACAGCACGCTTACCCGGTGCCCCAGGTCGCGCAAGGCATGCACGATGCCACGGATATGCACGCCCTCGACGTGGCGCCCGCGGGTGCGGTGGTGATAGAGGATGTTCATGCCTGCACCGGTAGCGGTGCGAAGGTATATCCGCGTTCGAGCCATGCCGGTATCACATCGGCCAGCGCGTCCACCGCCGCGCCGCTGTCGTCGTGCATCAGAATGATGTCGCCCGGGGCAGGTGGTGCGTCGAGCAGCCGCGCCACGAGCTCGTCGTGGTCGGGTTTCTGGTAGTCCATGCTGTCGTACGACCAGTGCACCAAGTTGCGGCGGTTCAGGGCGAAATGCCACAGCAGGGCCGGGGCCATGTGCCCCGCGGGCGGACGCATGCGATGGATCGGGTGTCCGGTATGGGGCTCGAGCAGTTCGTCGGTCTGGCGGATTTCCTTCAGCCTGCAAGCCTGGGTCATCGGTTTGAACGACCAATGCGAGTAGGAGTGGTTGCCCAGCATGTGTCCTTCGGCCGCGATGCGCGCAACGATCTCCGGGTGCCGTTCGACCTTCTGGCCGACCACGAAGAAACTCGCCTTGATACCGTGCCTGGCCAGGAGGTCGAGCAGGCGTGGCGTGTGCTGCGGATTCGGGCCGTCGTCGAAAGTGAGGTAGCGTTCGGCACCGTGGCGACGCTGGTGCGTCACCACCAGGCTCGGAGGCAGCAGGTCGAGGAAATCCTGCTTGCGCGGTTTCAATGTCATGCCGAGGCCCCTGCAGAAACGGCGTGGATGGGTGGCAGCGTGGCCAGGATCGATTCGAGCCGGTCGATGTTGTCGTCCCAGCGGAAATGCGCCGCGTGGGCGGTGATGGCGGCGGTGTCCCAGTCGCGGCCCAGGGCTTCGAGCAGGGCGCCGGACAACGCCGGCTGCATGCGCGGTTCCACCAGCATGCCGGCAAGTTGTGGCAATACCTCGGGGATGCCGCCGACGTTGGTGGCGACAACCGGCGTTCCGCAGGCCATGGCCTCGAGCACCACGTTGGGCACGCCTTCGTTGTGGCTGGGCAGGCAAAGCACGCTGGCGGCGCGGAACCAGTGGGGGAGGTCCGCATGCGCCACGGCACCGGCAAAACGCACACTGGCCAGGCAGCCCAAGGCCTGAGCGCGCGCGGCCATCACTGCCTGTTCGCGGCCCTCGCCCACATACACCAGCAGCGCGTCGGGCCGCTGCGAAAGCACGGCCGGGAACGCCTCCAGGAGATCGTTGCAACCCTTGGTGTCCTTCAGATTGCCGACGAACAGCACCAACGGCACGCCAGCGGGAAGCGAAAGATGCCCACGCGCCGTGTCGCGTTCGCCGGGTCCGAACAATTCGCCATCCACGCCGTTATAGAGCACGTGAGTGTTGGATGGGTCGGCACCAAGCTCCCGCGCCTTGTCCGCGAGCGCGCCGCTGACTGTGATCACGGCGCCGGCGCCGCGGAGCGCCGAGCGGATCTGCTTGCGCCGCATGGCGTGGTTGGCCTGCACGTTGAGGTCGCTGCCATGCAGTTTCACGGCGTAGGGAATACCCAGGTGGCGGGCCAGCACGCTTGCGCCAACGGCGTCTGGATAACCCCAACTGGCGAGCACGGCGTCGTACCGTGCCCGGCGGATCGCCAGGCCCTTCTGCAGTTCCAGACTCGCCCACCAGCACGCAGCGTGTAGTGCCCGGCCGATGCGCGGTGGATAGAAAAAAGTGAAATAGCCGCAGCGCACGCCCGGCACGCCGGCGAAGGGCTGGCGTTTGCCCATGCGCTGGCGGAAGTCGACCGCAGTGATGACATCCACCTCGTGGCGCCGGCCCAGGCGTTCGAACTGCTGGCGGTTGAAAGTACCGCGCAGTGGATCCCAGGGCGTGGGGAACAGATTGGTCAATACCAGGATCTTCATGCCGTAAGGCCGTTGCCGCCGTCATAGAGTCGGGCATAGCGCAAGGCCATGGCCTCGAGCGAACCATTGGCCTGTACCCACGTGCGCGCGGCCTCGCCAAGGCCCCGTGCCTGGCGCGGCTCGCGCAGCATGGCAAGCATCGCATCACCGAGGCGGGGCGCGTTACCCGCCGGTACCAGGCGGCCGGTCTGGCCGTCGTGTACGATCTCGCGGTTGCCGCCGACATCGGTGGCAAGGATCGGCAGGCCCGTGGCGCTTGCTTCGAGCAACGCCATGGAATAGCCCTCACTGGTCGATGACAACACGAACAGGTCCAGGCCCTGCAGAAGTTCGTGCACGTCGTCGCGGTCACCGAGGAAATGCACGCTGCCGGCCACGCCCTCGTCGAACGCCAGCATGCGAAGGTCTTCGCGCAATTCGCCATCGCCGATCAATACCAGCGCCGTATCGGCCTTGCGTCGGTGCACGCGGGCGAAGGCGCGGATCAGGTTCACCTGGTCCTTGGTCCAGTTCAGGCGGCCCACCGTGCCCACCAGCTGAGTTCGCTGCGGCACGTTGAGCATCCGCGTCAGCCGCTCGTGCATGGAATCGGAGGCTGGTGCGAAGGCATCCACGCGGATGCCGTTGGTTACCACGCTGGATTTCCTGGGCGGCACGATGCCCCGGGCCACCGCGTCGCTGCGCGCGGCCTCGCAAACGGCTACCACGGCGTTAGTACGTGTCAGCGCCCGTCGGTAAAGCCACTCGCGGCGTGTGGCGTGGCGATTGCCGCCCATGCCGTGGCGTGTGTTGATCACCTTGCCGATGCGAAGACCCCAGGTGGCCAGCACCGCCTGGTAGTGGGCCACGGCGTTGTGCGTATGCAGGATATCGGTGTCGTGTTCGCGCACGTGGTGCCGCGCACGCTTTAGCGCGCGCAGGTCCAGGCCGGCGCGCTTGCCGCAGGCATACACCGGGATGTCGTGGCGGGTGAGTTCGGCGGCCAGTGTGCCTTCGTCGTACAGGCAAACTACCTGGCAGGCATGGCCTTGCGCCTGCTGGAGCTTGACAAGTTCCAGCACCATCCGCTCCAGGCCACCACGGTTGAGGTTCTCGACGAAGTGCGTGATGTTCATGGCAGTGAATCCAGCTCGCAAATGGTCACCCGGTGCTTGCCGCTGGCGGTGAGCGGGATATCCGGGACGAAGCGGCAGTCCACCGTGATGCTGTCGCCAAGCACCTTGGCCACTTCGCGGCGGATGTAAGCTACCGAGGCATCGTCGAAACCCTCGCCGCGTACGATGGAAAGTTCCAGGCGTTCAAGTTCACGCTGCACCAGTTGGAAACGCAGCAGGCCCGGGACATCCTTGAGCATGTGAGGGAAGAATTCCCCGGGCAGGCGATGGCCGTTGGCGGTGACGATGGCATCGAGCACGCGGCCATCGACGCTGTCGAGCATCGGCAGGCAGCGGCCGCACGCACACACACGCGTGCTCATGGTGGCCATGTCGCCATTGGCGTAGCGGATGAAGGGGAAACCGTAATTGAAGAGATCGGTCACCACCACTTCGCCGGAGCATCCCAGCCGCGTGGTGCGCTCACCGGAGCGCAGTTCCAGCACCAAATGGTCGGCGTTGACATGCAGGCCCCCGCGCTCTTCGCATTCGCTGGCCACCAGCATGAATTCCCGGCAACCATAGGTGTTGTAGGCGGGGCAACCGAAGGCCTCCTCGATCACTTCCCGCTGAAATCCGTGCAGGGCTTCGGCGCCCCCGATCACCGCCGACGGACGCCAGACGGTGCGCTTGTTCTCGACGATCCATCGGGCCAG
>NZ_DATHFX010000453.1:0-4154 GCF_035317885.1 Pinirhizobacter sp. | reverse complement strand
GCTGCCACCGACAACCTGATCCGCGCCATCGACATCAAGACCGGCAAGGTGGTCTGGAGCGATGTGCTACCGGCCGGTGGCCAGGCCACGCCGATGACGTATAGCATCAACGGTCGCCAATACCTGGTGATCATGGCTGGCGGTCATCACTTCATGCGCACGCCGCCGGGTGACTACGTGATCGCCTATGCCCTGCCCGAGAAGGGTGGCTGATACGGTCTGTTGCTCAGGTCGCACCCAGGCGCGACCTGAGCAATTCTCTAGACGGGTATTTTTGCCAGGACTTTGGCGCCGATCAAGATGCCGACACCCATGGCGACAGGAAATTCCCAGCTGCAATGAGTCGGGCTGGTAAGGATCTGAATCAACGCACTCAAGCAGCCGGCGCCGATGCATGCCTTACCGATCGAATCAAACATAGTGGCCATGCCTAGGTGGCCGGGCCATCGTTGATCGGAGCCAGATGGCTTCCCGGCCAAGGCATTCGATGGGTCCATGCCGCGATAAGCAAGCGCGAACCATGCAGCGAACGCAAAGAATGAAGCGACCGTCGGCATGAGCCATACGCTCGCATAGGCATATTCGCCCGGTATATGGATGACAAACCACGTCAATGCCAATCCGGAGACAGGCGCCGAAAGGCGCCTGACGGTCGATGACACGTCTACCATGGCGAGGGCCTCCGCATCTGACTGAGGAATTGTCGATGCCCGGCAAACTCAGTCAGCCAGGCCGCAAGCACGTGTCACCTCCTCCCAGAGCCGATCAACTTCGCCATCGGCTATGACCTGATAGGCATTCCTGCCTTCAAAAGCCCTGTGGTGCATGCACATCCATCGTATAGCGCGCGTCCGGTCACCAAACCCGGTTATCAGCATGCTGGAGAAATCGGCCAGGTGTTCCTCGAGGATCGAAAACGCGGCAAAGGCTGTCTTCTCCTTCGCGTAATAGGCCTCTTCCAGTTGTGCGCTCACGGCTTTGAACGACTCTCTCGTGCCCATCTGTTCCCCCTCATGCATCAGTCGCGATAGCCGCGTCTGATCGACCTCAAGAAACCTATGACAAGGTCGGTATCGCCCATCTGGACCAACTCTTGTGCCGTCTTGTCGCCGAGCTCACGAATCTTCACCGTCAGGTACCAGTCGCGTATTCGCTCTTCGTCGTGGTCGATTCCCTTGGCCAATTGCAAGACACCCCGGAAGCCTGCGTCCAACGGGTGACCGAAAGCCTGGTTGATGTTCCGCGGCTTATCCCATGTCGCCGCACAGAATCGTGTTGTCATCGTGCAGTCCTCATCGGGGGCCAGTAGTGGCCACGTTACGTGGGGCGAGGAACTTCTTCTTGCAGCTTTTTGCACCGCAATGTGTTTTTTGCTCAATACGCATCGACATGGCTGCAATAGGCCAGAAGCACGGACAGGGCCCGATCAAAAAACAGGACAAACGTGCTAACTTGCCGAAAAAATACACTTTCGAGCATTGAATTGCCTCCAGCGTCAGCGCATAGTCATGACGCCAGGGAGATAGTGGGGATCCTGCTAACATCCCTGTTTTCGGTGCCAGTGACGGAAAACAGGTGATTTTTTGAACGAGATCAAAGAACGATTCGGGATACTCGTTGTCGATGACCATCCCGTAATGAGAGACGGGTTAAGAGCGGTCATCGAACAGGAATCCGATATGGAAGTCACCGGCGAAGCCGCCGATGGCAAAGAAGCCATCGACCAGTTTAGAAAGCTGCTTCCCGACGTGATGCTGATCGACCTTCAGATGCCTGTCATGGACGGCTTGCGGGCCATCACGGCCATACGCAGCGAATTTCCCGACGCGACAATCATCGTGTTAACGACCTTCCCCGGGGACGCTCGAGTGGTCCGGGCCTTCACGCTCGGCGCCACGTCTTACCTTCTGAAAACCGCCCGTAGCGATGAAATAGTCAAGGCGATACGCGGCGCGCTGACGGGCCGCCATATCGTGGCTCCCGAAGTCGCCCAGGAAATTGCCAGCCACGCGGGTCGCGAGGGACTGACCGATCGCGAGATCGTCGTTCTCACCCTGGTGGCCCAGGGGCGCAGTAATCGCCATATCGCCAAGGCGTTGAGCATCACCGAAGATACGGTCAAGGCCCGCATGAAGAGCATCATGGCCAAACTGGGCGCCGAAGACCGCACGCACGCGGTCACGATCGCCCTCAAGCGAGGCTTCCTGGATTCGTTGCCCTAGACAGCAACTAGGCATTTTCCGCTTTCCTCATCGATGCCTGGGACTTGCGCCACGCGCCGGGTGTCACGCCCATTTTCTGCGCGAAGACACGGCTGAAATGACTTTGATCTGAGAAGCCGGCACTGAAGGCAATTTGCGCCAGGGACGTATCGGGTTCCGACATGAGTTCGATCGCCCGGTCGACCCGGCGATAGAGTAGCCACTGGTGCGGCGATACACCGGTACTCTTCTTGAACCCCCTCACCAGGGTGCCAGTAGACAAACCGCAAGCCTCGGCAAGTTCCGTGATCGTTATGCCCTCAAATAGCCGCTCACGCATCATCTGCGTGACGCGCTGTTGTTGCCATGGAGCAAGCGTGCCTTTGACGACGGTGTTCGTGGTCGAAGATCCTCCGAAATTCAAGGCCAGATAAGCACAAAGGCCCTGGAGAAGATGACCCACGAGAGGTTGGTAGAACACCGACGGGCTGCGGAAGATCGGTAACAGCGTTTGGCCGATACTCATGATGATCGAGTCTTTGATGCACTCGCCAGGCTGTAACGCAATGTCGGTGACGTTCGAACGATAGATTTCTTCGTTCGCCTCGTTGATCGCACATCGCGGAATGTAGAAGTACAGCGAGTGCAGCGGATCGCTGATATAGGTGATGGGATCCCTGCGCAGATCCAGGAGATATGTTGTACCTGCCTCATAGGCCGTCGAACATACGGGGCGACCGTCGCACCACAGCTCATGCGTCGTCTGCTTCTTGAGATTCAGGCAAATCAGATAGGCATCATTGCTCCCTATCGGCGATGTCATGCCGTGCCCGGTCTTGTCGATGCGCAGCTCCGTCACGGCAAGCCGACTTCCCCGCTTTGTCTCGCTCGCAAGTGTGGGCGGATTGCCTATCTGAAACGATCGCCCGAGCCTTTCGCCAAATGCACCTTCGTACATAGCCGCCTCTCTCAACCGGATAGGTAGGGCATCCCTGGATTGAGTTGATTCCCTACCGCAACGGTACGCGCATGGAGAGGTTCTCGAAGCCTCCCTCAGGGTAGACTTCTTGACTCGAAGGGATAATTCGCTTGACTCGAAAGTGTATGTCGGCGCGTTATCGTTGCTCAACCCACTGGGCGCGCCAGGCCGGGGCATCGAAGGGATCGACGAAATACTGCGTCTCGTGCGACACCTTCCCGTCCCGGAACTCCATGATGCTCACGGTGTGGGCACGCTTGTTCCCATAGGCAATCACATACTCGGTAACCCACAGATCGCCCTCACCAACGATACGCCGGACCTCGAATCCCGAGGGTTTACCGGGGTGATGGCTACGAAGCGCTTGCAGGTTGGCCCGGCCGCGGATGACCTCGCCTGATTGCGGGTACTCGCATACGGCATCATCAAGGTAAATCTCGTGCTCGGCGACCTGGTCGCCCGCAGCGGATGCCGCCCAGTGCTTATCAATGGCGGTCCGGATGTCTTGCTCGTCCATCATCGTTCTCCAGGTATCGCCAATCGACGCTCACCCAGCCTCCACCGGGCGCGGCGTTAGCATGATGTGCCATGAAGATCGCCACTTTCAATATCAATGGTATACGCCCCGGCTACCCATCCTGCTGGAGTGGCTTAGGCGTGAAAAGCCGGATATTGCCTGCCTACAGGAATTGAAGGCGGCCGATGGATTGTTTCCCGTAGAGGAGATCAACAAGGCCGGCTACGGGGCGATCTGGCAAGGCCAAACTTCATGGAACGGCGTAGCCATTCTGGCGCGTGGCGCTGACCCGGTGGAAAGCCGGCGTGGCCTGCCCGGGGATGCCAAGGATACGCAGAGCCGGTACCTGGAAGCCGCCGTCCATGGCGTCATCGTGGGCTGCCTCTACCTGCCCAACGGCAATCCGCAGCCAGGCCCAAAATTCGACTACAAGCTGGCCTGGTTCGAGCGGTTCATC
>NZ_DATHFX010000452.1:0-6902 GCF_035317885.1 Pinirhizobacter sp. | reverse complement strand
GTTTCCTGCAATCGTTGACCTTCGGCGTGCGCACCACCAACCGCCGCGCCGTCACCGACAGCACCCCGTATCGGTTCGTCGGCATTTTCTCACCGCTGGCCAACTTCCCGGGATCGACCTACTCGATCAACAGCTATGGCGATTTCTTCCGCGGCGACGCCAATGTGTTCGGTGCCACCATCGCGCCCAACCCGGCGCTGCTGAACGACTACCCCGGCTCGCTTTCCCAGTTCGGTGTCACGGACCTGCTGAAGTATGGCCCGGCCGACACCAACAAGCAGGGCGAAAAGACCTACAGCGCCTACGCGATGCTGCGTTTCGGCTGGACCATGGGTGATATTCCCGTTGACGGCAATTTCGGCGTCCGCGGCGTGCGTACCAATGTCACCGCCGACGGCGTGGTGAATGATACCAATGGTGATGGCGGCTATTCGCCGCTCAACATCGACACCACGTACAACTCGGTGCTGCCGAGCCTGAACCTCAACGTGCATTTCACCGACAAGTTGCAGTGGCGCATCGCCGGCTCCAAGGGTCTGTCGCGGCCCAGCTTCGACGACATGAACCCGGTGACCAGCCTCAGCACGCCTGACGCGGGGGGCAACAACACTTTCACCGGTTCCGCCGGCAATCCGAACCTGAAGCCGGTCAAGGCCGACCAGTTCGATACCTCGCTGGAGTGGTATTTCAAGCCCGGCGCGCTGGCCTACGTGGCTTTGTTCTACAAGAACGTGAACGGGTTCATCTCGCACACCAACATCGTCGAACCCTTTGCCGTCCCCAACCCCGACGGCAGCAGCACGGTGCAGAATTACCTGATCAACCGCCCGGTGAACGGCGGCAACGGCAAGATCCGCGGCGCCGAGATGGGCCTGACCTACTTCTTCGATTTCCTGCCCACGCCGTTCGACGGACTGGGCGTGGAAACCAACTACACCTATGTCTATTCCAAGGCACCGAGCCCCGATGCCGCCGATACCTCCGGCAACCCGCTGCAGGTACCGCTGGAAGGCCTGTCGAAGAACAGCTACAACCTGATCGGCATCTACGAGAAAGGCCCGATCGAGGCGCGGCTGGCCTACAACTGGCGCAGCAACTGGGTGGTGACCACCCAGGGCAACGGCACGGGCAGCCTGCCGATCTTCGACAAGTCATACGGCCAGCTCGACGCGTCGCTCACCTATCGCGTGAGCGACCAGCTTTCAGTCACCGGCGCGGCAGTGAACCTGACCAACACGAAACGGCGTACGATCTTCGGCGTGGACACCCGCCCGCGCGATGTCCAGATCAACGATCGCATGTATTCGTTGAGGTTGATGTACAGTTTCTAATGAGCCTACTGCCAAGCTCCACCGGTGGCGCGCCTGAAAACGCGTCGCCGGTGTTCTCCGCAGCGATCCTGATGCTGCTTTCCGTCGCCGCCCAAGCCGCGGATATTCCCTATCAATGGAACAACGTGCGCATCGGTGGCGGTGGATTCGTCTCCGGGCTCGTCTTCCATCCAGCGGAACAGGGCCTGGCTTATGCCCGTACCGATGTCGGCGGCGCCTATCGCTGGAACGCCGCCTCGTCGCGCTGGATCCCGCTCACCGACTGGGTGGATGCTGACCACGCCAACTTGATGGGCATCGATGCGATGGCGCTGGATCCATCCGATACCCGCCGCCTGTACCTGGTGGGCGGCACCTATACGCGGCCTGACGTGGGTAACGCTGCCCTGCTTCGCTCCACCGACCGTGGCGATCATTTCGACATCGTGCCCTTGCCCTTCCCCATGGGGGGGAACGAACTGGGACGCGGCAACGGCGAGCGTCTGGCCGTGGATCCGCACGATGGCGCCGTGCTGCTGCTGGGCTCGCGCAACGCCGGGCTGTGGCGCAGCGCGGACCATGGCGCACACTGGGCGGAAGTCGCCACGTTCCCCGCGCAGGCAAAAACGGCCACCGCCACCAGCGGCGCCCGCACGCAACCGGTGGGCATCGCCTTCGTCGCCTTCGACCCCTCCTCGCGGGCGGTATACGCAGGCATTTCCACCCGGGATACATCGGTGTTCCGATCCGACGACGGCGGCCGTACGTGGACGGCCGTGCCCGGCCAGCCAGCGGGGCTCCGGCCCACCCACATGCACCCGATGGGCAAGCGCTTCGTGCTGACCTACGGTGACGAGCCCGGTCCGGACCAGATGCACGATGGCGCGGTATTCGCCTTCGATCCAGCCGCCTCGCGCTGGACCGATATCACCCCCTTGCCGCGAACGAAAGCACCATCGGGTCACGGATGGGGCGATGTGGCGGTTGATCCTGCCCATCCCGACGTGCTGGTGGCCAGCACCTTCGCCCACTACACGCCGCATGACCTCCTCTTCCGCAGCACGGATGGCGGCGTGCATTGGTCCGAGGTATTCGCACATTCTGACTTCGACCACCAGGACGCCCGCTGGACGGTGGATCACACGCCGCACTGGATGGCCTCGGTGGCTATCGATCCGTTTGATCCGGACCATGTGCTCTTCGTCACCGGCTACGGCATCTGGGCGTCGCGCGACATGCGTGCGCTGGACCGAGGCCTGGGCGTGCACTGGTGGTTCCAGGACGACGGGCTGGAAGAAACCGTGCCGCTGGGGCTGGTGAGCCCGGCGGTAGGTGCGCACCTGGTGAGCGCGGTGGGCGACCTGGACGGATTCCGGCATGACAACCTCGACACGGCGCCCCTGCAACTGGCCGGCCCGCCCCGGTACCAGAATGCCGAGGATATCGACGTGGCGGGACAGGCGCAGGCGATAATGGTTCGCAGCGGTCGAATCCGGGGCAAGACGGACGTCGTACGCGCGGCCATCTCGCGCGATGGCGGAATCACCTGGAAGGCCCTGGCCAGCGAGCCGGGCGAAGGTGACGGCGCCGGCACCGTTGCGGTGAGTGCGGATGGCAAGCGCATCGCCTGGCTACCGGCGCATGCCTCGCATGTATTCGTCACCGACGACGAAGGAAAGCATTGGCAGCATGGCGATGAGTTACCGCGGGCCTCGCATGTGCTGGCCAACCGCGTATCGGCCAACGTGTTCTATGCCGACGGTCCCGGCCATGCATGGGTCAGCACCGATGGAGGGCTCACCTTCATCCCGGTCGGCGGCGGCTTCGGCGCGCGCATCGCCGCCGATCAGCATCCCCGCGCGCGCCTGGCGATTGCGCCGGACCGCAACGACGAGTTGTGGTGGGTAAGCCCCGCCAATGGCCTTGCGGTGGGCGACGCCACCGGCCGGCTGCTGGACGTGCCCGCGGACATCACTGCCGCGGATTCACTGGGTTTTGGCCGGGCGGCACCCGGCGCCGAACACGCAACCATGTACGTGGCAGGCAAGCGGGGCAACGTGCGCGGCCTTTTTCGCAGCGTCGACCATGGCGCGCGCTGGCAACGCATCAACGACGACGCCCACCAGTTCGGCGCTATGGGCCATGTCACGGGTGATCCCCGGGTGTTCGGACGCGTGTATTTCGCCACGGGCGGGCGCGGCATCTTCTACGGCGAACCAAAACCTGTCATGGACCAATCACGATGAACATCAAACGCACCAAATCCTTGTCGATAGTTCTTTCGTTCGCCCTGGCCAGCGTCACCAGCGGAGCCTGGGCCGCGCCGTTGCCGCGCATCGCCACCGAGAACGGCAATCACGCGCTAGTGGTGGACGGCAAACCCTACCTGCTGCTCGGCGCCCAGGTGAACAATTCCAGCGCATGGCCCGCCATGCTGGGTGAAGTGTGGCCGGCCATCGACCAGTTGCACGCCAATACCGTGCTGGTGCCGATCGCCTGGGAGCAGGTGGAACCGCGCGAGGGCAGCTTCGATTTCAGCTTCATGGATACGCTCATCAGTCAGGCTCGCCAGCACCGTGTGCGCCTGGTGCTGCTGTGGTTTGCCACTTGGAAGAATAACGGCCCGAACTACGCGCCTTCCTGGGTAAAACTGGACAACAAGCACTTTCCTCGCGTGGTCACCGCCCAGGGCAAGCTGCTCAATTCCCTTTCACCGCACGCCACCGCCACGCTCCAGGCCGACACCCGGGCCTTCGTGGCGATGATGACCCACCTGAAGAAGATCGACGGCGACCAGCGCACCGTGATCATGGTGCAGGTGGAGAACGAGTCCGGCACGTACGGCGCCGACCGCGATCATTCGCCCGCGGCCGACAAGCTGTTTGCAGGCCCGGTGCCGGCGGAGCTGCTGCAGAGGACTGGCAAGGCCGCGGGTACATGGCGCCAAGTGTTCGGTGGCGATGCAGACGAGATGTTCCATGCCTGGTCGGTGGCGAGCTTCATCGGCAGCGTGGCCAAGGCCGGCAAGGCAGTGTACGCGCTGCCCATGTATGCGAACGCGGCCCTGCGCGACCCATTCAAGCCGGGACCTGCCGGCGGCTACGCTTCGGGTGGACCCACCGATAACGTGCTGGATGTATGGAAGGCGGCGGCGCCAGCGCTCGATATCCTGGCGCCGGACATCTACATGCCCGAGTCGGTGAAGGTCAACGCCATCCTGGACCGCTACCGCCGCAGCGACAATCCGCTGTACGTGGCTGAAATCGGCAACGCCCCCCCGTATGCGCGCTACGCTTTCGCTACCTTCGGCCGCGGCGGCATCGGTTTCGCCCCCTTCGGCATGGATTTCACCGGCTACTCGAATTTCCCCCTCGGCGCGCGGAAGGTCGACGACGAAACGCTCGATGCCTTCGGCGCAGTGAATACACTGCTCGGCTCCTTCGGTGAGCAACTGGCAGCGCTTGCGCTGCAAGGCAAAACCTGGGGCGCCGCAGAGCCCGACGACAGCCACGAGAGCGAGCTGGATCTCGGCGCCTGGCGCGTGCACGTGGGCTATGGGCAGGCGCAGTTCGGCGTGAAACCGCCCGAGGGAAACCCCTCGCCGTCTGGCGGCGTGGTCATTGCCGAGGTGGCGAAGGACGAGTACCTCGTCACCGGATTTCACGCCCGCGTGAATTTCTACCCGGGTAAGGACGATCCGCACCGCCGCTTCCTGCTCGAGCGCGTGGAGGAAGGGCGTTACGAAAACGGCCAGTGGGTATTCCGCCGCCTCTGGAATGGCGACCAGACCGACTACGGCCTGAACTTCACCGGCGCGCCGCAGTTGCTGCGCGTCAAGCTTGCCACGTACTGACTGGCGGGGAATGATGCAGGCGATTAAATCGCGGTAGTATCAGGGCACCGCCAACCGATATCGGTTAAGGGGGCAATATGACCACGACCGCTTTCGCACCCTCCCCGGCATTCGCGCAACCATCACCGCTACCACGCACACGCTGGAAGCCCGTCCTGGCCCTTGCCGCGCTCGCCACGACCTTCGCCGCGCTAGCCGCCCCGCCTACAGTGGATTCACCCGAACGCAGTGGAATAAACGTTTGCGCCTTCGGCATGGAGCAGATCCTGCCCGGCGACTACTACGCGTGCAGGTCCATCTACGCGATGCAGCACCATGATTACCGCAAAGCGATCGATTTGCTGGAAGAGTCAGCCAGTTGGGCCAACAAGAACTCGCAGCGCGTGCTTGGGCTGGTGTACTTCAACGGCGACAGCACCGGGATTCGACCCAATCATCCCCTGGGCCTGGCGTGGCTCAAGCTCGCGGCCGAACGCCACGACCCGACCATCCAGAAGGATTTTGACGGTGCGCTCGCACGTGCCAGCCAGGACGAGCAGGCGGAGTCGGAACGGATTTTCCAATCCATGAAGGATAAGTACGGCGACGACGTTGCCGGCAAGCGCGCGGTCAAGCGGTACAACGAATATGTGGTACCGATCAAACAGGCGTCGCTGCAGCGTAACTACGCCATCCTTTACGGCTTTGGCCCGTACGGCCAGCGGGCGGACGTGGTCGTGGCGCAGTTGCAGACACAGGCACAGCAGGATTTCAGCGGCCTGGTCGGCAACGTGGTGGTGGGCGCCGTTGAGCCCGACTCAGGTGGCGCGGGTAAACCGGCGCCACCCCAGTAAAGAAACCGCATGACCGAAGCCCGGCGACTGTTGTTCGTATGCAGCCAGAATCGACTGCGAAGCCCGACGGCTGAGCACGTGTTCGCCACATATCCTGGGGTAGAAACGCTCTCTGCCGGCTTGAACGCGGGAGCGGACGTGCCGCTTTCCGAGGAACTCCTGCGTTGGGCCGACATGGTCTTCGTGATGGAGAAGCGGCACCGCGAGAAACTCTCGCGGGAATTCCAGCAGGCGGTGGGCGGCACTCGCGTGGTCTGCCTGGATATTCCCGACATCTATGAATACATGGACCCGGAGCTGGTGGCATTGCTGGAGAAGCGCGTTTCGCCCTACCTTTAGGCTAGAGGGGAAGTGCGTAGGTCTGCTTGACCACCTGGCTGGGCAAGTCCGTCTTGACGTTCTGGATGCCGTTGGCGCGCGTGAGATGCGTGGACTGGAAATACCGGTATGCATCGAGATCCGCTACCACCACGCGAAGCAACGCATCGCTTTCGCCCAGCATGATGTAGCACTCCATCACCTGTGGCAGCCGCTTCATCGCTTCGATGAAATGCTCGATGGTCTCGGCGTCCTGGGCGATCAGCCAGACACGCGCGAACAGGGTAAGCCCCGCGCCGACCATCGCCGGGTTCAGCACCGTGACGTAACGATCGATGACGCCCGCCTCTTCAAGAAGGCGAACCCGGCGCAGGCACGGCGATGGCGATAGGCCGACTTCACGGGCAAGGTCGGTGTTCTGAAGGCGCGCGTTTTCCTGCAGGGCCTTGAGGATACGCCTGTCAATCTTGTCCAGTTTGATGGTCATATCAAATCATTGCGTGCGCTAATCTTGAAATTCTATGCCAATACTCTGAGATATTGTGGAATAAATGGCACCCGATTGCGTACTCCCGCCGCTACATTGCT
>NZ_DATHFX010000451.1:0-5050 GCF_035317885.1 Pinirhizobacter sp. | reverse complement strand
ATGCTGTCGTCGCTGTCGGGCTTGCCGCGCGGTGCCGTCGTCGTGCTGCACGCCTGCTGCCATAACCCTACCGGTGTCGACCTGGACACCGCGCAGTGGCGCCAGGTGGTGGACGTGGTGCGGGGCAACGGCTTGCTGCCCTTCCTCGATATCGCCTACCAGGGCTTTGGCGACGGCATCGAGGAAGACGCCGGGGCCGTACGCCTGTTTGCCGATGCCGGCGTGCCGATGCTGGTGGCAAGCTCGTTCTCCAAGTCGTTTTCGCTCTATGGCGAGCGCGTGGGCGCGCTTTCCATCGTGGCGGCGAGCCACGAAGAAGCCCTGCGCGTGCAATCGCAGGTCAAGCGCGTGGTCCGCAGCAATTATTCCAATCCGCCCACCCACGGCGCCTCGGTGGTGTCGGCAGTGCTGTATTCAGACGAACTGCGCGCCATGTGGCACGAGGAACTGGGCCAGATGCGCGGTCGCATCCGCACCATGCGCCTGGGGTTGGTCGAGCGCCTGAAGGCCGCCGGTGTGCAGGCCGACTTCGACTTCATCGTGCGCCAGCGCGGCATGTTTTCGTATTCGGGGCTTTCCTCCGCCCAGGTCGACCGCCTGCGCGAGGAATTCGCCATCTACGCCGTGGGCACCGGGCGCATCTGCGTGGCGGCGCTTAACGACCGCAATATCGATGCCGTGGCCCGGGCGATCGCGGCGGTGTCCTGAGGCGGCACCCCGAACACCCCAGTCTCTTCCGGCGCGAGACCCGCGGAAGGCGGCGGGTCGGTATCATTCGTCGTTTGCCCTCGACGCAATCCAAGGCATCCATGTTCTTTCGTAACCTGACGCTGTTCCGCTTCTCTGCCACTGTTGCCGACGACCTGGAAAAACTCGATGAAGCCCTGGCCGAACACCGCCTTCGGCCGGTCGGGCCGCTGGAGATGTCCACCCGGGGCTTTGTCTCCCCGCTCGGCCGCAACGAGGAAGCCCTCACCCACACGGTGAAGGCCTCCACCCTGGTGATGGTGGGTAGCGAGGACAAGCTGCTGCCGTCTTCCGTGGTGAACGACGAACTTCACAACCGCGTGCAGAAGATCGCCGAGGAAGAAGGCCGCAAGGTGAACGGCCGTGAGCGCAAGCGGATCAAGGACGACGTCCTGACCGAACTGCTGCCGCGGGCCTTCGTCCGCAGCTCCCGCCTGGCCGCCTACGCCGATCGCAAGCACGGCTGGCTGGTGATCGATAGTTCCAGTCGCAAGTCGGCCGAGAACGGCGTGACGCAGATCCGCGAGGCCCTTGGCAGCTTCCCGGCTGTGCCGCTGGCCCCGGAGGAGTCTCCCAGGGCCCTGATGACCGACTGGCTGGCCACCGGCAACCTCCCCGGGGGCCTGGCGCTGGGCGACGAGGTGGAGCTCAAGGACCCAGCCACCGCCACCGGCGCCATTGCCCGTTGCCGCCGTCAGGACCTGGAGGCAGAGGAAGTCCGCGAACACTTGCGAAACGGCAAGCAGGTGTTCCAGCTTGGCCTGACCTTCGATGACCGCATGAGCTTCGTCCTGGGGGAAGACCTGGTGGTCAGGAAGCTGAAGTTCCTCGACGTGGTACTGGACGAAATGGGCGATAGCCCCCACGATTCACCTGCGGCCGAGATGGATGCCCGCTTTGCCCTGCTGACGCTGGAGCTGGAGCGCCTGTTGGGCAAGCTCGACGAATGGTTCAAGCTGCCCCGCCCGGATTGATCGGGCGGCAGGGAACTTCAGTCGCAGCATCCGCGACGGCCGTGGCCGAAACTTTGGTGCTCCACGGTGGCAACGGGTAGACAACAGCGATGTTCGAACAAGGCGACTGGCTTGAATTGCCTACCGCCGCGGGGGCAACGATCCGCGTGCTGAAGTCCGTGCACCCGCGTGCGCGTCGATTGCGACTCACCGTTACTTCCAAGGGCGCGCGTATCACCTGCCCACGCGGCACGCATCCCTCGCAGGTCAGTGCCTTCCTGCGTACGAATGTCGACTGGCTCGAACGCAAACTCGATGAACTCAATCTCGATGGGGAACGGTTGCCGGCGCTGCGCGTGGGCGTGCCCACCACGTTCCCGCTGCGCGGACAGGAAACCGATCTCTTTTGGGCCGATGGCCCCTATCCCCGCATCGAGCACGCAGGGGAATCACTCACCCTGGTGCTGCCGCGGCCGGGCAGCCGCGCCTTGCCGGTAGCGCGAGGACTCATCGCCTCGTTCCTGGAAGCCCAGATCCGGCGCGATGTCTCGCGTTGGCTCGCAACGCTGGTGCCGCTGGTAGGTGCCGCGCCCACGGGGCTGCGCGTACGTCCGCTGAAAAGCCTGTGGGGAAGCCTGGACGCGCGCGATCGGGTGAACCTGGATCTTTCGCTCGCGCTGGCGCCGCCGGCTGCGCTGCGCTACGTGCTGGTGCACGAGCTGTGTCATCTTCGCCAGCGCAACCACTCACGCAAATTCTGGGCCTGGGTGGAATCCATCACCCCCGACTGGCGCGAACAGCGCGACTGGCTGCGCGCGAATGGGTCGGGGTTGAAGGCCGAGCTTGAACGGCTGGTGGCGGACGTCGCCGATTGATGCACTGGAAAGTGCTGGTCCACTTAGTGTGCCATCACGAATCCCGTGATCACCTTGGCAAACTCGTCCGGCTTCTCGATCTGCGGCATGTGGTTGCAGCCGTTGAGAATGGTGGTGCTGATCGCCCTGGCGTTGGTCAGTCCGTTGCGCAAGGTATCCAGTGCCGAGATGTCGATCACCTTGTCGTCGTGGCACCACAGGCCAAGTACCGGCACGGTGAGCTTGGGCAGCCGTGAATCCAGTGCAAGCGATTGCGACTCGGGCTTCAACTCATCGAACGTGTGCTCGATGAAGGCGCGGTTGTCCTTGTTCTGTTGCACGAAGGCATCGGCGATGCGGCCGGGCACCTTCGGCGGATTCAGGAACACCAGATTCAGCATCGCTTCGAAACCCGCCCGGTCGTCGAACACGAACGGGTCCTTGCCATTGAGTGCCGCCTTGGAGAAGTCGTTGGGTTTGAAGGTCAAGCCCAATGTATCCATCAGCACCAGATTGGACACGCGACCCGGATGGTCCGCGGCATAGGTGCCGGCGATCGCGCCGCCCATCGAGTGCCCGACCAGGGTGAAGCCGCGCAGGCCCATGCGGTCGAAGAACGTATCCAGTCGCGCCACCTGGCTGTCCACGTCGTACCGTCCGCCTTCCACGCGGGAGGAATCACCCCAACCGGGAAGGTCCGGGGCGATCACGTGGAAATTCTTGGTCAGTTCCTTGGCCGAATCCAGCCACACATCCTTGTTGGCGGCAAAGCCATGCAACAGCACCAGGGTGGGGCCGTTGCCGCCTTCGTAATACGACCACTTGGTGTCGCCGGCTTCAATGCTGTGCGTGTCGAGGTTGGCCGCCATCGCCTTGCGCATCATGTCCATGCGCAGCAGCCATTGCGGTTCGAACAGGTAGGCGAAGGCGAAGCTGAGCGCCAGCACGCCGGCAATGGAGCCGATGAACTTCAGGCGGCGATAGAGCAGGCGCTTCCATAGCGGTCGCGGATCGTTGGAAACAGGGCGGGGACGAAGACGTGACATGGTTAGTTGGCCTTACCCGGGTGGGCTTTCGCCTTGGCAAAAATGCCTTCCACCGCTTTCTGCGTCATCGGGTGGTAGGCGGGTTTTGCCTTGGCATAGATGCCTTCAGCAAACGCCAGGCCGTCGGGCGTGGCGGCGAAGGCGCGGTACACGGGGGTCGTCAGGTACAGTCGGCCGATGCGCTGCATGTGCTCGCCCGCGGCGCTCCACACAGCCTTGTCGCCCGCGGCAATGGCGTGGGCATACCAGCGCATGCCGATCTCGGCGTTGGGCGTGCCGGTGAGATGCCAGGCGACATCGAGTTCCTGCATCTTGGTCAGCGGCGGCGTGTCGGGCAGGCGGTCAAGGAAGTACATCCACTCCTGGGTGTTCCAGGTCTTGGCATCGAGCTTGTCCGCGCCCAGGGTGCCGTCAAGGAAGGCGGTACGCTCTGCGTCGATGGCATCGAAACGTGCCACGGTGGGCAGCGGGGCATCCTTGGGGACGCCTGGTTCGTAGACCCAGGCGCGCACTTCGGCCTGGCTCATCTTGCCCGGATACTTATCCAGCAGGTTCGTCTTCATGTAAGCGAGCATGGTTTCGGTATCGATGCTCTGGAAGGCGAAGTGCGCGAAGTAGCCCTTGAGGTAAGCATCGAAGTTGTCGCGGCCAAAGCGCTGCTCGAGCGTGCGCAGGAACCACGAGCCCTTGTCGTAGGCCACGTCCGAGAGTGCGTCGTCGGCACCGACGGCGCGCGGCGAGGGCGCTAGCTTCTGCGAGTTCACCGGCATCTTCGCCAGGCCCTTTTCCAGCGCCCGGGCGGACAGCAGGGCCTCTTCGTCGGCTTGCGTCTTGCCGTAGACCGCCTCGGTAATGCGCCCCTGTACGTAGGTGGTGAAGCCCTCGTTCAACCAGATGTCGCGCCAGGCGGCGCTGGTCACCAGGTTCCCTGACCAAGAATGCGCAAGTTCATGCGACACCAGCGACACCAGGGACTTGTCGCCCACCAGCACCGTGGGCGTGGCGAAGGTCATGTTGGGGTTTTCCATGCCGCCGAACGGAAAGGAAGGCGGCAGCACAAGGATGTCGTAGCGCGTCCAGGCGTAGGGGCCGTAGAGCTTCTCGGTGGCGGCGATCAGCTTCTCGGTGTCCTCGAACTCGTGTGCGGCCTTGGCCACCACGCCGGGCTCGGCATACACGGCGCTGCGTGGGCCCGTCTCGCGCACGTCAAGGCCACCGGCGGCGATGGCCAGCAGGTACGACGGGATCGGGTGCGGCTGGTCGAAGGTGAAATCGCCATCGAGCGGGTGCTTCGCATCGTTGATGGCGCTCATCAGCACGCGCACGCCCTTCGGCGCGGTGATGTGCGCGTCGTAGGTGAAACGGATGGCCGGGGAATCCTGCAGCGGCACCCACGAGCGCGCGTGGATGGATTCGGACTGCGAGAACATCAGCGCCTGCTTCTTGTCGG
>NZ_DATHFX010000450.1:0-2742 GCF_035317885.1 Pinirhizobacter sp. | reverse complement strand
CGGCGCCACCGAGGCCATCTTCGCTGCCATCGCCGCCGTGGTGCGCGCGGGCGACGAAGTGATCGTGTTCGACCCGGCCTATGACAGCTATGAACCGGCGATCGACCTGCAGGGTGCGGTCGCGGTGCACATCCCGCTGTCGTTGCCCGGCTTCTCCATCCCGTGGCAGCGCGTGCGCGATGCGATCACGCCGCGCACGCGGATGATCATGATCAATTCGCCGCACAACCCCTCCGGTGCGGTGCTGGCAAAGGGCGACCTGGACACCCTCGCCGATATCGTGCGCGACACGGGAATCATCGTGTTATCCGACGAGGTATACGAACACATCGTGTTCGACGGCGCCGTGCACCAGAGCGTGCTCGGCCACGCGGAGCTTGCCGCGCGCAGCTTCGTGGTGTCCTCGTTCGGCAAGACCTACCACTGCACGGGCTGGAAGGTGGGTTACTGCGTAGCGCCCAAGACGCTTACCGCTGAATTCCGAAAGGTGCACCAGTACCTTACCTTCTGCACCTTCAACCCGGCGCAGTGGGCGTTCGCTGAATTCCTGGCCAGCACGCCGGAACACTACCTGGAACTGCCGGCCTTCTATCAATCCAAGCGCGATCGCTTCCGCGACCTGATGAAAGGCTCGCGTTTCGGCTTGCTTGATGTCCCCGGCGGCTACTTCCAGCTGGCCGACTACAGCCAGATCCGCGACATCGACGACATCAACTTCGCCGAGTGGCTGGTGCGCGAAGGCGGGGTCGCCGCCATCCCGCTCACGCCTTTCTACGCCACGCCGCCGGACACCCGCCTGATCCGTTTCTGTTTCGCCAAGGTGGACCCCACCATGGAAGCCGCCGCGGAGCGCCTGTGCAAACTTTAACCGTAACCCTGGTGCAGGGCGCTACGCGCTGGCACGACGCCGAGGCCAACCGGGCTTACTACGGCAGCCTTGTCCGCCATGCGCCGGCCAGCGACCTGTTCGTACTGCCCGAGACATTCCTCTCCGGTTTTACCAACCAGACGCTCGGCAACGCCGAATCGATGGACGGTCCGGGCGTGGCCTGGGCGCGTGAGTTGGCCAGCGAAGTCAACGCCACGATCACCGGCAGCGTGGTGATCCGGGATGGCGAGACCAACTTCAACCGCATGCTGTGGGTGTCGCCCGATGGCTCGTTGTCGTATTACGACAAGCGCCACCTGTTCCGCATGGCCAACGAACACCATCGCTATGGCGGCGGTGACAAGCGCCTGGTGGTGGAACTGAAGGGCTGGCGCATCCTGCCGCAGGTTTGCTACGACCTGCGCTTCCCGGTATGGCTGCGCAATGGCCGCCGCGAGGAAGCCGAAGGCGGCATGGACTACGACCTTGCCATCTTCGTGGCCAACTGGCCTGCGCCGCGCAGGCAGCCGTGGCGCACACTGTTGCGCGCGCGTGCGATCGAGAACCTGAGCTACGTGATCGGCGTGAACCGCGTGGGCGTGGATGGCAACGACTTGCCGTACGCGGGCGATAGCGCGGTGATCGATCCGGTCGGCGAGGCGCTGGTTGAACTGGGTTCGCTGGAGCAGGTGGTGACGGTGAAGATCGACCCGGCACCGTTGCTCGCCCACCGCGAGCGATTCCCGGCATGGATGGACGCGGACGAATTCACCCTTCGCTGATTTTCCCGGCCACCGGGGTCAGAGTTTTCACTCTGACCCCCCACAAACTTCCCTTACACGAACATGCCGCCAGAGGCCTCGATGCGCTGGCCGTTGATCCAGCGGTTGGCCGGGGAGAGTAGCGAGGCAATGGCCGGGCCGATGTCGTCCGCTTCGCCCGCGCGGCCCAGGGCGGTATTGGCGGCCACCATCTTGTTCACTTCCGGATTGTCGCGCACGCTGCCGCCGCCGAAGTCGGTGGCGATGGCGCCCGGGGCGAACGAATTCACAGCGATGCCACGCGGGCCCAGTTCCTTGGCCAGGCACCTTGCCAGGACTTCGACTGCACCCTTCATCGATGCATAGGCCGACACGCCGGCCATCGAGAACCGTGCCAGTCCACTGGACAGCATGACGATGCGGCCACCGTCGTTCATCAGCGGCAGCAGTTTCTGGGTGAGGAAGTACGGTCCCTTGACGTGGACATTCATCAGGCTATCGAACTGCGCTTCGGTGGTTTCGGCGAAGGCCGCATGCAGGCCCGTGCCGGCGTTGTTGACCAACTGGTCGAACTTGTCCGTGTTCCAGGTTGTTTTCAATGCTTTTTTCAGCTCCCCGACAAAGGCGTCGAAGCCGGACGTATTGCCCGTATCCAGTTGCAATGCCGTGGCCTTGCGGCCGAGCTTCTGGATCTCGGCCACGGCCGAATCGGCCTGCGCCTTGTTGCTGTGATAGGTGAGCACGACATCGGTGCCCAGGCGGGCGAGGGCGATGGCGGTGTTGCGGCCCAGGCCGCGGCTGCCACCGGTAACGAGGGCGATCGTGTTGCTCATGCGGGTGCTCCGGGGATTGAATGTGTGATCACTCTATTGGTCGGGAGGTGGGTGATAAACTAGCCGGAACCAATTGCTCTGTTCGGGAATTTCTACCAATGGACCAGCTCCAGGCCATGCAGGTGTTCGCCCGTGTCGCGGAACTGTCCAGCTTCACCCGGGCGGCGGACTCG
Organism: Pinirhizobacter sp.; assembly: GCF_035317885.1. Lineage (GTDB taxonomy): Bacteria > Pseudomonadota > Gammaproteobacteria > Xanthomonadales > Rhodanobacteraceae > Pinirhizobacter. Next base: position 107 of record NZ_DATHFX010000450.1, on the reverse strand, counting down.
CTGGGCATGCCCAAGGCGAGCGCCTCCACGGCAGTCCAGGAGCTCGAAGCGCTGCTGGGTACCCGGCTGCTGCACCGTACGACCCGCCGCGTGCAGCCAACGCAAGA
>NZ_DATHFX010000449.1:0-3764 GCF_035317885.1 Pinirhizobacter sp. | reverse complement strand
CCACCCTCGGCTTCCGATGGCCCGGGGTGGGAGCCTTCGGCCATGGCGATCGGGCTAGGTCACGCGGAAGCCGAGGGTGGCCTGCACCGCCTGCTTCCAGCCGGCGTACAGCGCCTGACGCCGGTCGTCGGTCATCGCCGGCTCGAACCTGCGGTCCACCGCCCATTGGCTGGCGATTTCGTCCCGGCTTGCCCAGAAGCCGGTGGCGAGCCCGGCAAGGTACGCCGCGCCCAGGGCCGTGGTCTCCTGCACTTTCGGGCGAAGGACGTCGATCGCCAGGATGTCGCTCTGGAACTGCGCCATGAAGTCGTTGGCAATGGCCCCGCCGTCGGCCCGGAGTTCCTTTACCTTGATGCCGGCGTCCGCTTCCATGGCTTCAAGCACGTCACGGGTCTGGAAGGCCATGGACTCCAGCGCCGCGCGAATGAATTGTTCCTTGGTGGTGCCGCGGGACAGGCCGAAGATCGCGCCGCGGACATCGCTTCGCCAGTAAGGCGCGCCCAGTCCGACGAAGGCCGGCACGAAGTACACCCCGTCGGTGTCGTGGGCGCGTTCGGCGTAGGCCTGGGAATCGCTGGCCTTGCCGAACATGCGCAGGCCATCGCGCAACCACTGGATCACCGATCCGGCAACGAAGATGCTGCCTTCCAGCGCGTACTCCACCTTGCCGTCGATACCCCAGGCGATGGTGGTCAGCAGGCCATGCCTGGACGTTACCGCCTTCGTGCCGGTATTCATCAGCATGAAACAGCCGGTGCCGTAGGTGTTCTTGGCAAGCCCCGGTTCGAAACAGGCCTGGCCGAACAGGGCCGCCTGCTGGTCGCCGGCGATGCCTGCGATGGGCACCTCGCGACCGAGCAGGAATTGCGGCAGCGTCTTGCCGTAGACCTCGCTGGACGAACGGACCTCCGGCAGCATGGCGCGCGGCACGTCGAGCATGGTGAGCAGTTCATCGTCCCACTGGCAGGCATGGATGTCATACATCAGGGTGCGCGAGGCATTGGTGTAGTCGGTGACATGCGCCTTGCCTCCGGTGAGATTCCAGATCAGCCAGGTGTCGATGGTGCCGAACAGCAATTCCCCCTTGGCGGCTTTTTCCCGCGCACCTTCGACGCGGTCGAGGATCCACTTGACCTTGGTGCCGGAAAAATAGGCATCGATCAGCAAACCCGTCTTCGCCCGCACCACATCGTCGAAGCCGTCGGCCTTCAACTGGTCGCAGATGCCGCTGGTCTGCCGCGACTGCCAGACGATCGCGTTGTACACCGGCTGGCCGCTCGCCTTGTCCCACACCACCGCCGTCTCGCGCTGGTTGGTGATGCCGATGCTGTCGATGTCCGACGGCTTGATGCCGGCGTTGTTGATCACTTCGGTGAGCGTCACCAGCACGCTGGTGAGGATCTCGCGCGGGTTGTGCTCGACCCAGCCGGGCTGGGGGAAGATCTGCGTGAACTCGCGCTGCGCCGTGCCGGCGATGCTTCCGGCATGATCGAAGAGGATCGCGCGTGAGCTGGTGGTGCCCTGGTCGATGGCCAGGATGTAACCTTTTTTCTCGCTCATGGGGACTCCGGGAAATCAGCCGGCGACGGCGTGATAGAAGAAGGCGGCGCCCAGGGCGCCGATGACCGGCCCAACGATGGGCACGAAAGCGTACCCCCAGTCCGAACCGCCCTTGCCGGGGATCGGCAGCAGCGCATGGGCCAGGCGTGGCGCGAAGTCGCGCGCCGGGTTGATCGCGTAGCCGGTGGGGCCGCCCAGGCACATGCCGATCACCACCACCAGCAAGGCGATCGCCAGCGGCGCCAGGCCCTCGGTCATGCGGTTGGCGCCGATCGCCAGCACGCCGTACACCAGCACGAAGGTGCCGATGATTTCCGTCAACAGGTTGGAGGGAAGATGCCGCACCGCAGGCGCCGTGCAGAACACGCCAAGCTTCTTCGCCGGATCGTCGGTGCCGGGCCACAGCGCGAAGTAGTGCAGGTACACCAGTACCGCACCGGTGAAGGCACCGGCCATCTGCGCGGCGATATAGCCAGGCACCAGCCCCCAGGCCAGCTTGCCCAGCGAGGCCAGCGCCAGGGTGATCGCCGGGTTCATGTGCGCGCCGCTGGCCGCGGCGACGTAGATGCCGATCAGCACGGCCAGCCCCCAGGCCAGCGTGATGGTGATCCAGCCGGCACCCTCGGCCTTGGATCCTTTCAGCAGCACGCCGGCGACCACGCCGTCGCCAAGCAGGATCATCATCATCGTGCCGAGGAATTCACTCAGGTACACCGACATCGGGTTACTCCTTTGCTGTTGAGCCGACGGCCGGGTGGCCGCGGACGTTCCCTTGTCAACGGTTCGCCGCCAGTCGCGTGCTTATATACGCGTCAAGCCGCGCGGCACCGGCCGCGTCCACGTGCAGGCCGGTCTTGGTCCGGCGCCAGAGGATGTCCTCGGCGTGCCGTGCCCACTCGTGGCGCACCAGGTAATCGACCTCGGCGGCGTAGAGGTCGCCACCGAAATGCTCGCCCAGGTCCGCCAGCGACGCGGCGGCGCCGAGGAAATCGCGGCAGCGCGTACCGTAGGTACGCACCAGGCGATCAGCCATGGCGTCGTTCAGCCAGGGGCGGTCGGCACGGACATCGACCAGCAGTTCTTCGATGTCGGGCTCGCCGCCGCCGGGCAGGTGGCGGCCGGTGGACGTCCACGGCCCCACGGACGATCCCAGCAACGGGGCGAGCTGGTCGACAGCTTCCTCGGCCAACTTGCGGAAGGTGGTGATCTTGCCGCCGAAGACATTGAGCAAGGGCGGCCCATCGGCGTCGACTTCGAGCAGGTAGTCGCGGGTGACTTCCGATGCGCTGGTGTTTTCGTCGTCAAGCAATGGACGCACGCCGCTATAGCTCCAGACCACGTCGGACGGTGCCAGCTCCTTGCGGAAATAACGGTTCGCCGCCTCGCACAGGTAGGTGGTTTCGTCAGCGTCGATGCGCGGCTGGGACGGATCGCCGTGGTATTCCACGTCGGTGGTGCCGATCAGGGTGAACTCACGCTCATAGGGGATGGCGAACACGATGCGACGGTCCGGCTGCTGGAAAATATACGCATAGCGATGATCGAAGAGCTTGGGCACCACGATGTGGCTGCCCTTGACCAGGCGCAGCGCGTGGTCGTGGCGGACATCGGCCACCTCGCCCAGAAACGTTGCCGCCCAGGGTCCGGTGGCGTTGACCAGGCTGCGCGCATGTATGGTCCGGTGGCCTTGCGCCGATTCCAGCTCCACGCGCCACCATTCCCCTTCGCGCACTGCCGCGACACAGCGTGTGTGGGTAAGGATCTCCGCTCCCCGGTAGGCCGCGTCCATGGCATTGAGCACCACCATGCGCGCGTCCTGCACCCAGGCGTCGGAATAGACGAACCCGGTATGGAACTCCTCGCGCAGCGGCTGGCCAGCCACGTGTTTGGCGAAACGGATGCGCCGGGAGCCGGGCAAGGTACGGCGGCCACGGCCCAGGTGGTCGTAGAGGAACAGGCCCAGCCGGATCATCCAGGCCGGACGCAGGTGGGGCTGGTGCGGCAGCACGAACCGCAGCGGCCAGATGATGTGCGGTGCGGCGCGCAGCAGTACTTCGCGCTCGGCCAGCGCCTTGCCCACCAGCGCGAATTCGAACTGCTCCAGGTAGCGCAGGCCGCCGTGGATCAGCTTGGTGCTGGCGCTGGAGGTATGCGCGGCAAGGTCGTCCTGCTCGCACAGGAGTACGGACAGGCCTCTCCCGGCG
>NZ_DATHFX010000448.1:0-2333 GCF_035317885.1 Pinirhizobacter sp. | reverse complement strand
AAGCAATCCCGAACACCAGAGCGCGGCGATCTTCGGCCATTTCCGCAATGCCGAATTCCGCGCCGCCGAGGATGCCGGGAATATCAGCATCTACAACTTCGAGCACGGCTGGATGTGGATGATCCCGCTACCCGGCGGGGTGATGAGCGTCGGTGCAGTGTGCCGGCCGGCTTACCTGAAAACACGGCGCGGCCAGAACGTGGATTTCCTCATGGCCACCCTCAACAGCAACGCCCAGCTGGCGCAACGCCTGGCTGGCGCCACGCTTATCGACAACGAGGTGCGCGTCACGGGCAATTACACCTATGACGCCGCGGCGATGGCAGGTCCGGGCTGGATCCTCGTCGGCGACGCCTATGCGTTCCTCGACCCGGTGTTTTCATCCGGTGTTTACCTGGCGATGAACGGCGCCGAGCAAGCCGTGGAGGTGGTCGACCGTGCCCTGCGCGAGCCTGCGTCCGAGGCCGCCGCGCAACGACGCATGCAGCGGCGCGTACGAGTGGGCATGCGTCGTTTCGCCTTTTTCATCTACCGCTTCAACGGCCCGGTGATGGCCAACCTTTTCCGCAACCCGCGAAACGCCCTGAAACTTGAGCAAGGGGTGATCTCGATGCTGGCAGGGGACGTCTACGACTCCCGGCCGGTGTGGTTGCGCCTGCAGATGTTCAAGCTGGTCTATGGCGTGGGCGTCATGCTGGACCTGCGCCGCTGGTGGGCCGAGCGCAAGTTGCGGCTGGCTGAAGCGGTGGCCGAGTAGGGGCCTGCGCCGGCTGTCACGACCCGGTAATATGGCGTGATGGCGAAGCTCTACTTCTACTATTCGGCGATGAATGCCGGCAAGACCACCACCTTGCTGCAAAGCGCCCATAACTACCATGAGCGCGGGATGCGCACGCTTATCCTTACGCCCGCGCTGGACAACCGCTATGGCGAGGGCGTGGTGGCCTCTCGCATCGGCCTGAAGGCCGTGGGGCGGCGGATTTCCTCCACGGAGGATTTACTGGCCATCACGCAGGCCGACATCGCCGAGCGTGGCGCGCTGCACTGCGTCCTGGTCGATGAGGCCCAGTTCTTGAGCCGTGCCCAGGTGTGGCAACTCTCCGACGTGGTAGACCACCTCGGCATCCCCGTGCTGGCTTACGGGTTGCGCACGGACTTTCGCGGGGAATTGTTCGAAGGCAGCAAATACCTCCTGGCATGGGCAGACAACCTCGACGAAATCAAGACGATCTGCCATACCGGCCGCAAGGCCACCATGGTGGTACGCGTGGATGAACAGGGCCATGCCGTGACCCAGGGCCCTCAGGTTGAGATCGGCGGCAACGACCGCTATGTCTCGGTCAGTCGTGCCGAGTTCAAGAAGATCACCGCTGGCGACGGCCGCATCGAGTTGCAGCAAACCGTGCTGCCGCTGGGCAACAATGCATAGGAAACGCTCGTGACCGATACCCCGCTCAACACCTGGCCGCGGCCGCACTTCCATCAAGCCGGTGGCAAGTCGATGCTGCTGTTCTTCATCTTCGGCAGCTTTGCCGAGGAGATCGTGATCCCTGCGCGCAAGTACGATAGCGCCGGGTTGCCGGCCGGCGTCGAGCTCCAGCGCTACCAGAACGCCGTACTGTCGCGCTGGGAGGGGTATCCACTCTCAGGCGTGCTGGGCGAGATCCTGAAGGAAGATAATCCCTCCGGCTTCGAGCTCGCGCGCCAGGCGCCGCATGTGCTGGCCGTGCGCGGCGAAGTGGACGACTCAGCGAGCCTGGACTACCTGCGTGACACCCTTGGCGTGGTTGCGGCGCTGCTCGATGCCGGCGGCTCGGTGGTGGTGGATCCGCAGCTGTTGTCGCTATACGAGGCCACCCAGTGGCGCCGCCACTACCTGGTGGAGGGCGGCGCACCGCCGCGCAACCACGTGTTGATCCTGTGCAGTGACGATGAGCACAACCCCGGTCGCCAATGGATCCATACCCGTGGCATGCGCAAGTTCGCACGACCGGATGTGAGCGTGCGTAACGTACCGGCCGGCGACGCCGATCGGGCCGGTGTCCTGGCCGAGCGCATGGTGGAGATGCAGGCCCTGGGCGCGCACTTCGTCGACGGGCAGGGCATGGATATCGAAGGTGTGGGCGAAGGCGTCACCGTCTACGTCGGCGGTTCGCACGACGATCCCGCATTCAACAACACCCACGCCGAACTGATCTGGCCTGACGCCAGAAGCTGACATCTACACCCGTCACGACTGGCAGTGCGGACAGTAGAACGTCGAGCGCTGTCCCAGCGTGACATTCCGGATGCCGGTGCCGCACACTTTGCATGGCTCGCCTTCGCGGCCATAC
>NZ_DATHFX010000447.1:0-2797 GCF_035317885.1 Pinirhizobacter sp. | reverse complement strand
GATGTCGTGTCGAGGTTGTCGATACCGGCCGTGATCGAATGCGCTCCGATCTTCCAGTTCAGGTCCAGGCGCAGGTTGCGCGTGCGATCGCGGGCGTTCGGATTGTCCACGGTCGTGCGCGTGGTCTGCGGGCCAACGTTGGGAATTCCACCGTTCAACGTCGGATCCTGGAACTGTCCATTCAGGACCGGCGCATCGGGGCCGCCCGCGGTGCGGTTGAAGTCCGTCTGCAGCATCTTGCCGTACAGCGCATCGATGGTGATGTCGTCGGTGATGTAGCCGGTGTACTTGGCGATGGCTACACGTGCGCCGCTATTGGTGTAGGTGCCTGGAGAGAGGTATTCGCCTTGCTGGCCCTTGTCCTTGCTGCCGCCGATGGCCGGGTAGGTGTAGTCGTAGACCTGGGGTGTATATTCTTGCTTCTGCGACGCCGTGGTGAACTCAAGGATGTTGTTGTCCGTGATGTTCCAGTCCAGCTTGGCGTAATACTTCGGGTTGTTATAGCTGTAGTTGACCGACTGGTTGACCTGCGAGGTCTGCACCTGCTTGCCGTCGACGATCCGCTCGGCTTCGACCGCGCCGAAGATGAACAGCTTGTCCTTGATCAACGGACCACCGAAGTAGGCATCGACAGTCTGGGTCGCGGATTTGTTCTTGTTACGGTATGCGTATTCCTCCCCCTGGGCACCGCCGTCGGCTGCGGAAAGGAACTGCGGGCCGCTCGGATAATACGTATTCTTGGGGTTGGCCGCGGTCTGCTTTGGCTGCCAGAGGATCTGCGCACCGAAGTGCCACTCGTTCGTGCCGCGCTTGCCCACCTGGCTGATGACGCCACCATCGGAACGACCATACTGGGCGCCGTAGCCACCGGTGAGGACCTGCTCCTGGTCGATCGCGCCGTATGGAAGCGTCAGGCCGCCAAAATTCTTAAGCGGATCGGACGTATTGAAGCCGTTGATGTAGTAGGCGTTTTCGGCGACCGATGAGCCGCCGAACGAATTGAGCACCTGGCCGGTGGGACCAGTGAAGTACGAACTGCCGCGGTTGACACCCGGTGCGAGGGTGGCAACGGCTTCCGCGCTGCGCTGCAGGGGGAGCCTGGCCAGCTGCTCGGAAGTGATGGTGGTGCGCGAATCGACCTGGGTAACGTCGATCGCAGGCAGTGAATTGGCCGTGACCTGGACCGAGGTGAGGTCCGTGGCGGAGGTCGACGAGCTCTCGGTAAACGAAACCTGCGTGCCGCCGCCCAGGGTCAGGCTCACGTTCTTACGCGAATCAACGGTGGCGCCGTCGCGCATGAGGCTGACGGTGTAGTTGCCAAGCGGCAAAGAACCTGCGGAGTACTTGCCGCGGGAATCAACCTGGACAGTGCGGGTAACGCCTGTGCTGCCCTCGACGGTCACGCTTTCGCCGGCTGCCGCCGGCGCATCGCCGTAGATGGTGCCGGTGGTGGCCTGGGCGAACGCGCCGGTGGAAAAACCTACGGTAAGTGCCGTCAGAACGGCCACGCTCAAGGAACGGCGCACAAGTGCGCTGCTGCGGTGATACATGATTTTCTCCCCAAAAACCGCGGTGTGCGGTAAGACTGATGTAAAAAAATGGCTAACAAACGATGAACGTCATTTCCTTTCACGAGGCTTTCCTCACAAAGTAAATCGTAAGAACTAGGAATTTTTCCTATAGGAAAAAGTCCTAGTTCCGCGAGGAATTGAGGAGAGGGTCGACAGCAATTTGCTTCCTGGATTCTCGTTCCCCCTGCTCGCGCGAATCGTCCAGCGCGCGATCCTACGCGCGCGTAGGTAGATCAGTGCGGCGAGCCGTTCGCATGCAATTGTCTAACACCACAGCTCTCGACTAGGCTTCCGCCGATGTCCTTGCCGTCGACCTCCCTGCTCGCCCGATTCCGCCGCCATCGCGGGCTGTGGACGTTGGCAGTGGCCGTGTTGCTGATCAAGTTTGTCGCGGGTACCGTCTGCCTGGCCGACGGACCACGAGCGATATCCGTGGCGGACGTTCAAACTGGCAGCCAATCGACGATCGTCGCTCAGGCCGCCGGTGATGTGAGTGACCCGGGCGACTGTGTCCTTGGGGAAAAGACCTGCCACTGCGATTGTGCCCATTCGGTCAGCTTGCCGACCTCGCATGCGCCGCTCCTTGGCTCCATATCTGGCGATCTGCACCACGCGCCCGCCGTGCCCGAGCTAGCTCCTGCCGTTTCAGGATCCTTGTTGCGCCCACCCATCGCCTGATTTCGCTCTTGCACGAGACGGTCACTGACGACCGCTCGTTCCATGATCGTTATCAGGAGATCGATTTATGCGTGGTCCTTACGCGGCGCTTTTTGGCGCTGCTTCCTTGCTGTGCGCTGTTCTAGCGAGTGCGTCGCCAAGCGGCTCACCCCCCGTGTTGGGGGGTGAGCCCTTGCAACAGGCAATGCAATCCATCTGGTTGAGCAGCCCGGAAGTGGATGCGGCGCGCGCCCAACTCGATGCCGCCCGTGCTCGGGCACGAGCGGCGGCGCAGCCGCTCTATAACCCGTCCGTCGCCCTGGAGGCGGAAAACGCCGACGTGAATCGGCGCACGGCGGCCTTGAGCCTTGCGCTGGATCTCTCCGGGAAGCGCCGTGCTCGAGCGGCCCAGGGCGATGCCGGATTACGAGTCGCCGAGGCAGGCTATGACCTGGTTCGTCGCGACATTGCCACCCGCTGGCTGAAAGCCTGGGCCGGGGCAATGCTGGCTGCCCGGCAAAGCGACCTGGGGACTCGTCGTGTGGCTTTGATGCGCCGGTTCGATGAAC
>NZ_DATHFX010000446.1:0-4596 GCF_035317885.1 Pinirhizobacter sp. | reverse complement strand
TCCGATTCGCCGATTTCGAAACCTGGTTCCGCAAGCCGTACATCAAGATCAACCTGGACAACCTCACCGACCACAAGGCGTTCACCAACGCCAACAACGGTACGTCGTTCCTGGCGTCCAATCCCAGCAAGGAAACCGACGTGAACGGCAAGGTGTTGTTCGCCTCGTCGCCGTACTACTCGTTGCTTGAGCCGCGCACCATCATGGTGACGGTGGGCGCTTCGTTCTTCTGATCGACGCTGTGTAAGTGTGGGACCCGAAGGGGAGCCGGTTCGCCGGCTCCCCTTATTCTTTCCGTGCCGGAGAAGGCATCAGGCGACACGCGGTGAGAGCAGGTCCTGAAGGCCGATGCGCCGGAACAGTTCCGCGCGTACCCGGTCGGCCACGCCATTGACCACTTCGGCGCCGTCCTGCGACGGGTCGATATGCGTGCGGAAGGGGCGTTTGCCGAACGGAAGGCCCACCACGCGGACGATCTCGGTGGCGACGCTCGCCGCGTCCGCATCGGCCGGTTCCAGGCTTGCCAGGCCCTTCAGTGCCTGCTCGGACACACCGGCGTACGGGCCATTCTCGTACTCATCCATGCGTGCCTGGTCGGCGGGTTTTCCCGAGTGCGCGAAATGGTTGGTGCCCTTGGTGAACGCCCCGGGCACGATGATGGATGTCTCGATGCCCCAGCGAGTAAGTTCACTGGCATAGCTCACCGCCACTGAATCCATCGCCGCCTTGGCCGCAAAGTAGGGCGCCAGGTATGGCGGCGTGCCGCCACGCGTGCTGCTGGAGGATACCCACACCACCAGGCCCTTGCCCTGTTTGCGCAGCTGCGGAAGCGCGGCCCGGTTCACCCGCTGGGTGCTGAGCACATTCACGTCGAAGAGTTCTGCGTATTGCTCCGGGGTGAAGGCCTCGGCGGCACCGAAGGACATGTGCCCGGCGTTGTGGACGATCACATCCAGATGGCCATGCTCGGCAATGATGCGGGCAATGCCCTTGTCGACGGATGCGTCGGAGGCGACGTCCAGTTCCACACTGCGCAGATCCACCCCATGTTCCTGGGCGTAGTCGGCCGCGGCCTTGACCTGTGCTGCGTTACGACCGGTGGTTTCGCGCATGCCTGCGTAGACGATATGTCCGGCGTCGGCGAGTGCGCGGGCGGTGAGCGCGCCGAAACCGCTGGATGCGCCGGTGATCACGATGACGTTTTTCATGATGGCATTCCTCTATGGAAGATGAGTCAGATGATTCCGCCGTTGGCGCGCAGTACCTGGCCGTTGATCCAGGAACCATCGGCGCCGGCCAGGAAGGCGACGGTGTTGGCGATGTCGGCGGGCTGCCCCAGGCGCTCGAGCGGCGCGAGTCTGGACAGGCGGTCGATCAGTTCGGCGCTCTTGCCATCGAGGAAAAGATCCGTGGCGGTCGGGCCCGGGGCCACGGCGTTCACCGTGATGTTGCGTCCCCGCAGCTCGCCGGCCAGGACATGGGTGAGGGCTTCGACGCCCGCCTTGGTGGCGGCGTACACACCGTACGTGGGTTGGTAAAGGCCAACGACCGAGCTTGAGAAATTGACGATGCGGCCACCGTCGCGCAGTCGCGTCGCCGCTTCCCGCATGGTGTTGATGCTGCCCTTGAGGTTCACCGCCAGCAGGCGGTCGATGGCTTCGTCGGTGACCTCGGCTACCTTGGCCAGCGACATGATGCCGGCGTTGTTCACCAGCACGTCGATACCGCCGAACGTGGATTCGGCCGCATCGAACATGCGTTTTACCTCGGCGGCATTGCTTACATCGGCCCGGGCTGCCAGGGCCTTGCCGCCGGCCTGCTCAATCTGGCGTACCAGTGCTTCGGCGGGAGCTGAGTTGCCTGAGTAGTTGACGATGACGGTGAAGCCGTCGGCGGCCAGGCGGGTGGCGATGGCGGCGCCGATGCCACGGGAAGCGCCGGTGACCAGGGCAACCTTGCTGTGGGTGGTGTTCATGGGTGTCTCCTCGCGTCGATGCCAGCGGTTGCTGGCGTGGGAGACACTTTCCTCTTTTCCCCACCAGGAATAATCTGCCTGGAACAGCCAATACCATTCCATCAGGACGAACAATGGACCGCCTGGATGTCATGCACCTCTTCACCCGGATCGTCGAGCGGCAGAGCTTCACCCTGGCCGCGCTGGACATGGATATCCCGCGTTCCACCGCGACCCAGGCGATCAAGGCGCTGGAGAAACGATTGGGCGTACGCCTGCTGCAACGGACCACGCGCCACGTGCGGGCCACCCTAGATGGCGAGGCCTACCACCGCCGCTGCCTGGCGATCCTGGCCGAGGTCGAGGAAGCCGATGCCGTGTTCACCGATGCCAGGCCGCGTGGGCAGTTGCGCATCGACGTCCATGGCGTGATGGCGCGGCATTTCCTCATGCCCGCTTTGCCTTCCTTCCTTGCCGAATATCCCGACCTGCAACTACACATCGGGGAAGGCGATCGCCTGGTCGACCTGGTGCGCGAAGGCGTGGACTGCGTGCTACGCGCCGGCCGCCTGCACGACAGCGCCATGGTGGGCCGGCAAGTGTGCGTGCTCGACGAGGTGACCGTGGCAAGTCCCGCGTACCTCGCCCGGCACGGCATGCCGCGGGGCCTGGACGACCTGGACGGCCATCAGGTGGTCGGCTTCGTCTCCACCGCCACCGGTGCGGTTTTGCCGCTGGAGTTCGCCATCGACGGTGAAGTGCGTGAGGTACGGCTCCCCGCGACCGTCACGGTGATGGGCGCCGAAACCTATGCCGCGGCCTGCACACTTGGCCTGGGTCTGGCGCAGATGCCGCGCTACCACGTGGCTGGCGCCTTGGCGGCGGGCTCGTTGGTGGAAGTGTTGCCCCGGTTTCCACCGTCACCGACGCCGGTGTCGGTGCTCTATCCACATAGCCGGCAACTGTCGCCGCGCGTGCGCGTGTTCATCGACTGGATCACCAGGCGCTTCGCTTGAGGCGCGCTTGGGTTCACGGCAACCGCGTGCACGGTGCGAACGGTTCCTTGCGCCATTCCGGATGGTCATACGGGATGTAGCTGTTCCAATAGAACGGGAAGCAGGTCTTCCCAAGCACCGCTTCCACCATCGCCGGGAATATCGATTCACCGTTGGAACTGTTGCTCAGCAGCAGTACGCAGTTGCGCGACCGGACAAGGCACAGCATGAGGTTGTTGGCGCCGTCATCGTGGCCTTCCTTGAAGAAGGCCGGGCCGTCGGGTGATTCAAAACGCCCGATGCCCCAGGCGTAGCCAAGGCCGATGCCGTCGTTGTCCGTGGTGTCGGGCATGCCCATGGTGGGGAATTGCTGCACCGAGTGGATGCGTATCGAGGGCGCAAGCCATGCCTTGTACGCCGCGGGCGACAGGCCATCGCCGCGCACCATGGCGGCAGCGAGGTTCGCGTAGTCGTGCAGGGTGGTATCCATCGAACCGGCAGCCCGCACGCTACCCCGCTGCTTGTGTCCCAGCGCCTTGCCGTTCTCGTCGTAGCCGATGGCCACGTTGCCGCTGAAGTCGTCGCGCCACGTCATCGAGCTGCGGGGCATGTCGAAAGGAACGAACAACCGGTCGTGCATCAGGCTGGCCACGTCCATGCCCTCGCCTTCCTCCAGCACAAACTGCATCAGGTTGATGCCTTCGCCTGAATAGGCAAAGCGGGCGCCCGGGTTGAAATAGAACATCAGCTTGCCGTTAGGGTCGTAGTCCTTGCCCGGTTGCAGGTACCGGAAGTTGGCAAATCCCGTGGTGTGATCCAGCAGGATGCGCGGGGTGAGTTTCCGCCAGCGCTCGTCACCGGCAAGGTCGGCGTATTTCTCGTAGGAGGGAAGCGGCTTAGGCAGCATGCCGGCGATGGAAGCATCCGGGGCGAGCTTGCCCTCGTCGACCAGGCCCATGGCGGCGTAGGCAAAGGCGGCCTTGGTAAGCGAGGCGCCATAGACCACGGTATCGGCCTGCATGGGCAACTGCTGCGCGACATCGCGCATGCCGTAGCCCTTGAGATAAACCACGCGCCCATCGCGGATAACCGCCAGGCCAAGGCCGGTCACATGGGCATCGTGCATCAGCTGGGTGGCCCTGGCATCGAGCGCCGCACGATCGATGTCATGAGGCGGAGCCGTGGCTCCCTGGTGGACGCAGCCGGCAAGCATGGCCAGCACCACGAACGAAACGAATCCGCGCATTGCGTTCCCCCTCGAGGTCCCCTTCTCGCCGATGCTAGCAGGCGTCCTGTACACTCGTCTTCAGGCAGGTGGGCAGGTCCCGGACGCGGCTGGAAGATGGATGGACGTCCATGTCACACTCGGGTAATGAACCGACGAGACTTCGCCCGTGCCATCGCCGGTGCCGGTTTGTTGGCCGGCCTGTCCACCCGCTCGATCGCTTTGGCGGCCGCAGCTTCCGGTGCTGCACCGGGCAATCGGCTACTCCGGGCCCAGCAAGCCTTCCTCGACCTGCGCTTTGGCATGTTCATCCATTTGAACATGGCCACCTACCAGCAGCGCGAATGGGGCGATCCGAAGGCATCGCCCGCCATGTTCAACCCGCGCCATCTGGATGCGAGCCAATGGGCCCGCGCGGCGCA
>NZ_DATHFX010000445.1:0-2942 GCF_035317885.1 Pinirhizobacter sp. | reverse complement strand
GTCTTCGTGAGCTTGAGTCTTGGCATTCCTATCCTCCGACGAGGCCAGACTTCAGGTGCGGAATAGGTGCAGCCAGAAATCCAACCGTGGCGTACGACCGGCCAGGATTGGTTCACGATACGAAGTGGAAATGCCAGGTAGATCAGGCGCTTATCGTACCGTGGCGTACTGCCGGCTGGAGATAGGATAGGCTGTCCATCGCCCCTCAAAATCAGGTTTCCTCACGGAAGTGTTGGTTCGATTCCGACCGGGGGCACCATCTTAGAATGCAAGCGGAACAGCGTTTTATGCTGGTTGCTTGTTTTCCACAGTTGGAACAGCCCGGGTACAAAAGTCTAACGTCTAAGTCTAACGTCTGCAGACGTTAGACTCCCCGCCGGTCCGCCCCCCGTCTTCCGTCCAGTCCTCGAGGTACGGCCGCCAGCAGTGATTGCGTATAAGCGTGTCGTGGCGACCTTAGTACCTGCTGCGGTATCCCTTCTTCTACCACTTGGCCCTGCCTCATCACGGCCAGCGCCGAGCAAACCCGGGCCACTACTGCCAGGTCGTGGCTGATCAGGACGATCGTCAGCCCAAGCTCGGCGTTCAATTCCTGCAGCAAGTTGATAATTTGGCCCTGCAACGACACATCCAGTGCCGACACGGGTTCGTCTGCCACCAGAAGCTCCGGCGCCATTGCCAGCGCCCGCGCAATGCCTACTCGCTGCCGCTGCCCGCCAGAGAGCTCGTGCGGGAACCGACCGGCAAGCGTCACATCCAGGCCTACCCGGTCCAGCAACCGAGGCAGCTCGGCGGCCGTGGCTCCGCGCGCGGCCAGTGCCTCGGCCACCGTTCGTCCCACTCGCTTGCGTGGGTTCAGGGACGACCCGGTATCCTGGAAAACCATTTGGACGCCATGCCGGAACGCCCTCAAGCTCGCGCTATTCATGCGAAGCACGTCTTCGCCCCGGAAACTGAGCTGGCCTGATGTTGGCTTGATCAGCCGCACCATGATCTGCGCGAGGGTCGACTTGCCGCTGCCGCTCTCGCCGACGAGGCCGAACACAGCGCCCTTCGGGACCGCTAGGGATACTCCATCGACTGCGACCACGCTGGGTTTTAGTTCGCCGCGCAGCCGCCGGACCAGAGGCTGTCGCAGCCGATACTCCTTGCGAATACTTTTCAGCTCCAACAGCGTCTCGCTCACGTCGGAGTTTCCCAACAAACGCTGAGGTGTCCGTCCTTGCGCCGCATCGGCGGCATCTCCAGGCTGCATCGCTCCTGCGCAACTTGGCAGCGAGACGCGAAGGCGCATCCGGGCAGCTCGGTGCCTAACCGGGGCGGAAGACCAGGGATCGTCGGCATCGGCCCGGTCTTGCCGTCCAACCTCGGGATGCAGCGCAGCAGTTGACGTGTATACGGATGCCATGGCGTGTCGAAGACATCTTCAACCGCGCCGCTCTCCACGACGCGACCGGCGTACATCACCGATACGCGGTCGACGATTCCTGCCACCAGATCGAGGTTATGACTAATGAACAGCACGGCGATACCAAGCTCCCGCCGGATGCGGTCCAGCATGGCAATGACCTGCGCCTGTACTGTCACGTCGAGTGCAGTGGTCGGCTCGTCGGCGATCAGCAGCTTTGGGTCGTTGCACACGGCCAAGGCCGTCATGACACGTTGGCGCATGCCGCCGCTCAGCTCATGCGCGTAGGCGTGCGCCCGCTCAGCCGGGCGGTGTATGCCCACCAGGTTCAACAGTTCGACAGCGCGTGTCCAAGCAGCCTTACGCCCCAGCTCCTGATGCGTTCGCAAGCTGTCAACGATTTGCCGCCCGACGGCAATCGCAGGATTCAGCGCCGTCAACGGATCCTGGAAAATCATGCCGATGTCGCTGCCGCGCCGGGCATTGATGGCGCGATTGCTGAGGGTCGCGAGATCGGTACCGGCAAAGGTAATACGGCCGCTGCTGACGCGCGCGCCGGGCGGTAGCAGCCGCATGATGGAGAGCGCGGTCAAGCTCTTGCCAGATCCGCTTTCTCCGACGAGCCCGACGACCTCCCCCGGCGCGATGCGCAGGTCGACGCCGCGCACGACCTCGCGCCAGCGATCCCGCGCGCCGAAAGCCACGTGCAGTCCAGCGATTTGCAACAGCGGTGTCATGTCGCCAGTGCTGCCGTCGCATGGCGTGGGTCGAGCCGGTCCCGGAGACCGTCGCCCAGCAGGTTGAACCCCACGACTGAAACCGAAATCGTGGCGCCCGGGAAGACCGACAACCACCAATCGCCCGACAGAAGGTAGTTGCGCGCGTCGGCCAGCATGTTGCCCCAGCTTGGCGTCGGCGGCTGCACGCCAAGGCCAACGAAGCTGACGGACGCCTCGATGACAATGCCGATGGCCAGCAGCAGCGTGCTCTGGACGATGACCGGCGACAGGCAATTGGGCAGCACGTCCGATACGATGATGCGCAGACTGGAGGTGCCCTGCAGCCGGCGGGCAAGAACGTAATACGCTTGGGACTCGACAGCCGCGGTAGTGTAGGTCACCCGGGCGAGCGTGGGGATGTACAGTACGCCAAGCAGCACGGACAGTTTCAGCTCGCTGCCCACTGTGAACGGGCCCCAATGCGCGTCGCCAACGCCGAAGATGCCGACGAGGGCGATCGCCCAGATCAGGATCGGGATGGCGGCGATCGCCTCGAGAAAGCGCATGGTGATCTGCTCCAGCCAGCCGCCGCGATAGAAGCCGGCCATCAGGCCGAGCGATACGCCGCCCGCCATGCCGATCATGACGGCGATGGCCGCGACGCTGATGGATGCGCGGGCCCCCCAGATGATGCGGCTGAGGATATCCCGGCCCGACTGGTCGGTGCCGAACCAGAATTCCGGCCCGGGCTCCTGCATCTGGTTGACGATATCGACCTTCAGCGGGTCATGGGGGGCGATCCAGGGGGCGCCGAC